>NZ_JBFUJD010000057.1:0-36663 GCF_056401555.1 Caulobacter sp. P4_E5 | reverse complement strand
GCCTTACCGTGGTCGGGAACCGGAGCCTCGCGAGTCGAGACCAGAAACGCCGGTTCTTCCGTCATCTTCGGCTTAGCGCATCTTGGCGAACAGAGCGCCCATCTTGGGCTGCAGGGCCATGGCCGTGCCCATGTCCGACAGCTTCAGCTTGCCGGTCATCACCGCCATGGTCGGATCCAGCGCGCCGGCGCCGATGGCCAGCAGGTCGTCCAGGCTGAGCGTCATGGTCAGGTCGGCCGGCTTGTCTTCGTTGGTCACCGAACCGCCGTCGATGTGGATGATGCCGGCGTCCTTCAGGTCGAACTTGAGGCTCTTGCCGAGGCCGCTGTCGTCGCCCACGGCGCCCTTGATGCGATCGGTGATTTCTTGAAGCGTGGCCATGAGCGCGATCTCCCTCTGCGCGTATATGTTGCCGAAAAGCTAGACCGGCCAGAACGGATAAGTAAACACCGTTCAGACCTGCCTTGGCCTATTTTTTCCCGTCGTCGTAGCCCAATCGCGTTGGGACGCGAGCCAGTTTGATCCGGATCGCCCCCTTCTGCGTGTCGGGCAGGAATACCGGCACGCCACCCACGATGGGCAGCGCTTCGGTACGCCCATCGCTGAAGATAACCTGTCCGTTCTGCGATCCGATGAAACCGATCCCGGCGAACTTCGGAACCATCAACGCCAGCGCGGGTCCCGCCGCCTTGCGCATTACTGTGTTGGACTCCGAAACGGCCAGGGCCACCTCGCGCGCATCATATTCCTGGGCCAGTTTCAGCGCCGGGGCCGGGTTCATGCTGATACTGAACTTCTTCTCGGCCGGCAGGTCGAAGACGACCTTGGACTTGCTATTCAGCTGAGCCAGGGTCGGCAGACGGTCGAACTCGCCATCCTCGCCCACCGGCAAGGGCGTACGCGCGCCGTTCGCCTCGACCAAAGCCACCTTGATATCTCCCATAGGTTGGCCGTCGCTGCGCAATACGTAGCGCAACCGCATGCGCGTGCGCTCCTGCACCGGCACCTTCAGGAACTTGTCGAGGTACATGAAGAGCTTCTCGGCCGGCGCGGTCTTCTCCCGCGCCACCGCGGGCGCGGATAGGGCCAGCGCAACGGTCAGGCCCAGGAGGCCCAACGCCTTCCACGTCATGCCCCGTCTCATTTCGGCTTCACGAACTTCAAGGTCATGCGGTCGCTCTCCCCGATGGCGTCATACTTGGCGTGGTCGAAGCCTGGCTCGGCCGGCTCGCCGCGCGGCGACGACAGGCGGGTGGGCGGCAGGGTCCAGACGCCGAACGGATGGTCCTTGGTGTCCTTGGGATTGGCGTTGATCTCGCTGGTCCCGGCCAGGACGAACCCGACTTCCTTGGCCATCTGGATCACATAGTCCTGCTGGACATAGCCGTCGGCGGCCAGGATGTCCTGCACCCGGCCGGGCTCGCCCCGATGCTCCTCGACGCCCAGGATCCCACCCGGCTTCAGGGCCGCCAAGGCGTCCTTAAAGGCCTTCTCGGCGATGCCGCCGGCCATCCAGTTGTGCAGGTTGCGCAGGAACAGCACGAGGTCGGCCGTCCCCGCCGGCGCCACCGGACCGCTGGTCGGGCCGAAAGCGGTGAAGATCACCTCGCCATAGACCTTCTTCTTCTCGGTCAGCTTACGGCGATAGCCCTCGACGATCTCGGCGGCGGCCGGTTCGGACGGATCGTCGGCCTGCAGCACGGCCTCGTAGAGCATGCCGTGGGTGTCGGCCAGGAACGGCGCCAGGATGTCGGTGTACCAGCCCGCCCCGGGCCAGAACTCGACCACAGTCTGGCCGGGTTTCAACTCCCAGAACTTCAGGCTCTCGACCGGATGACGCCAGAGGTCGCGGGCGCGGTCGGCGGGCAGGCGCCAGTCGCCGGCCACCGCGGCCTCGATCGTGTCTGGCCCAACCTTCTGCGCCGCCTTGGTTTCGGTCTTGGCCGGGTCGTTCTTCTTGCCGCACGCGGAGAGACTCAGCGCGCCGACACCCGCCAAAACGCCTCGCCGCGACCATTGCTGTATTGGACCCATCGTTCCCCCGTAGCGCCCGCCAAACTCGCAACCGACCTTGGCCAAAGTCAGGCCGGTCAAAATCAAGCCGGCCAAATCAAGCGGGCTTGCGGAAGCGCAGGGTCATGCGATCGCTCTCGCCGATGGCCTCGTACTTGGTGCGGTCGAAGTTCGGATCGGCTGGCTGCCCCGCCGGAGCCGAGCGCCGGGTGGGCGGCAGGGTCCAGACGCCGAACGGGTGGTCCTTGGTGTCCTTGGGATTGGCGTTGATCTCGGACTGGGCGTCCAGCTTGAAGCCGGCCTTCTCGGCGATGGCGATCACCGTGGCGGTGTTCAGATAGCCGTCGGCGCCAGCGTCCTTCTCCGAGCGGGGGTCGGCGCGATGGTCCTCGACCGCCAGCACGCCGCCCGGCTTCAGCACGGCGAAGAAGTCGGCGAACACCTTGTCGGCCATGCCCGGCTGGCCGGTCCAGTTGTGGACGTTGCGGCAGGTGATGACGAGGTCGGCCGACCCCGGCGCGCCCAACGGACCCGACTGGGCGCCGAAATTGACGAACTGCGGCTTGCCGTACTTGGCGGGGTCGGCGAAGCGGGCCTCGAAGTCGGCGCGGCCCTTCTTGGCGCCTTCGGAGATCTTGGGGTTGGAGAGATCGGCGACGCCGGCGGCATAGGTCCCGCCGGTGGCCTTGGCGTAGGGCGCCAAGATCTCGGTCCAGTATCCCGTGCCCGGCGAGATCTCGATCACGGTCTGCTTGGGCTTCAGCCCCCAGAACACCAGACTCTCATACGGATGGCGCGCGCCGTCGCGGGCGGCGTCGCCRGCCGGACGGGTCGGCGACGCGATGGCGGCCTTCAACGCCGCGTCGGTTGCGGCGAAGGCGGCGGGCGCGGAAAGGGTCAGGGCGGCGGCGAGCAAAAGAACGTGACGACGAAGCGGCATGGGGAGGTGTCCTTCGACCGAAAGGGAGGGCGACCTTAACCGGGGGCGTCGATGCGTCAAACGATTCACGTTCCGCGAGTTGTCGCCCCCTTGAACCGGAAAATCCGCTCACCAACTAGGTCTACGAAGGCGCTGGAAACCCGGGCCTTCCGAACCAAGGGCGACGCCGATTTCGGGTCGCCAAAGGGACGAACCCAACAAGACCTTGCTTGATGAGAAGGATCTAAAATCTATGCGTACGATCGACCTTTCGCCCCTGTACCGCTCGCTCGTCGGTTTCGACCGCCTCGCCGCCCAGCTGGACGCCGCGGCCCGTAACGAAGCGGCCTCGGGCTATCCCCCCTACAATATCGAACGCACCGGCGAGAACGACTACCGCATCGAGATCGCGGTGGCCGGCTTCAAGCCGGAAGAACTGAACGTCGAGGTGAAGGAAAACCTGCTGACCGTCACCGGCCGCAAGGCGGCCAACGACGACGCCAAGCAGTACCTGCACCGCGGGCTCGCCGAGCGTAACTTCGAGCGCAAGTTCCAGCTGACCGACTACCTGGTGGTGGTCGACGCCGATCTGTCGAACGGCCTGCTGTCGATCGCGCTGAAGCGTGAACTGCCGGAAGCCTTGAAGCCGCGCACGGTGGAGATCAAGGCGGCGCCGTCGACCCTGATCGAAGGCGAAAAGGCCGCCTAGGCGCGCCTCTCTCCTAGTCTCCCCTAATCCCCTCTGAACTTGGGCGGCGCAGCGATGCGCCGCCCATTTCTTGTTTCAGCGTGAGGGCGCCGTTGGCCGCTGCGGATTGGGCGAGAGCAAGGCCGCGCTGAGTGGAAGATGAGATTCTACTCGCACCCGCGCGACGCTCCGGCGTCTCTGCAAGAAATATTCAAATAATGTTTTAATGATGTTGAGCGGCGACATTTATTACGAGTCGGAATCGACGAGAGATGGAAACAATTCACACGCTATGGGTTTGTGCAGCTCATAGGAATTCAGAAAATGGCTCGCGATTGCATCTTGTACGTCGAAGATGATCTGCTGTGCAGCTCGGAAAATTCGGAAGTTATTCGAGAGAGCGGGTTCGACGTAGTCGAAGCCTGTTGCGCCGCCGAGGCGGCGGCGGTGATCGATCGACACGATCCTCTCGCGGCCTTGGTGACGGACATCAACCTGGGCGACGGCGCGGACGGTTTCGAGGTCGCGCGTCATGCCCGTTCGGCCTATCCGGGCCTTCCGGTCATCTATGTTTCGGCGGCGGCGGCGGCGCGTATTTCGCTGGAAGGTCTCAAGGGCGCGGACTTCATCGCCAAGCCTTTCCGCGCCCAGCAGATCATCGACGCACTCCGTCGCGCCATTAAACTGGAGGCGGTCTTGTCCATGCTCGACGCGGCCGCCCTGAACCGGGTTTGGTCCCGAGCGAACAGGACGCCGCCGGAACCGCCCGACGACAGAGCCCCGACAATGACGGAGGCCTTGCCGTGATCGTTCACGTCACCTTCGCGGAAGGCCAGGTCACGCTCGCGGACTGCCGGCTGCAACTGGGATGCTATGGCGAGGTCAACGCCTTGGTCCGGGCCGCGTGCGACCAGTTCCACGCCAAGAATCCGGACCGATCACTGCTCGACGGCGTGACCGTCACGTTTCAGCGGGCCGTATGAGATGACTTAGCCGGGCGCCGAGAGATCCAGCCCCTGGACCTGGCTCAGGTCCACGTCGCGGAAGCTGGCCTTGACCACCCGGGCGCCGGTGAAGTCCGAACCGCGCAGGTCCGCGCCATCCAGCACAGCCTCGCTAAGGTCGGCCGTCTGAACCATGGCGTAGCGCATCCGGGCCGACTGCAGGTTGGTCTGGGTCCGACGCTCCGGGCCCAGCGGCAGCGGCGACAGGAAGGCCTGGCGCAGGTCGGCCTTGGTCAGGTTCGCGCCGGCTAGCTTGGCCCCGCGCAGATCAGCGCCCCGCAGGTTGGCCGCGCGTAGGTCGGCGTTTTGCAGGTTCGCGCCTTGCAACTGGGCCCCGGAGAGATCGATGCCGACCATGCAGGCGCCCTTGGCGCTCATGGCGGTCAGGCGCAGGCCCTTCAGCCGGTCACCCAGCGGACGCAGGTCCTCGCCGTCGAGGCGGGCCGCCTGGCCCTCCTTGCCGCCGGTCTGGCACCAGCGCTGATTGTCGAGGCAGCGCTTGTAGAGTTCCTCGGCCTTGGACAGCGCCTCGCGTGTCGAGGTCCTGACGGCGCCGACCATGCTGGCGCCGCTGACGCGAGCGGTGGACGTGTCGACGCCGGCCATCACCGCGCCGGACAGGTTGGCGCCCTCCAGATTGCAGCCCTTGACGTCGGCCCCGTCGAGGATCGCCCCGGAGAGGTTGGCTTCCTTGAGGTTGGCGCCCGAGAGCTTGGCGCCGCGCAGCGAGCAGTCGCTGAAGTCGGCCTTGAACGCCGAGACGCCGTTGAACTGCGAGCCGTCCAGGGTGGCGCCCGAGAAGTTGACCTCGTCGACCTCGCCCTGACGGGTCTCGTGGCGCAAGGTTTCGAGACCCTTGCGAGGATGGGGAATAGAGATCTGGCCTTCGCGAAAATCGGCCTGGGTCAGGTCGGCCTGGGCCAGATTGGCGCCGCGCAGGCAGGCGCCGCGCAGGTCGGCCCGGACGAGGGAGGCCTGGCGCATGTCGGTCTTGCGCAGGTCGCAGCCGAACAGGCTGGCGCGATCCAACTTGGTGCGCACCATGCGGCAGCCGTCGAGGATCGAGGCGGACAGGTCCGCGTCGGTCAGGTTTCGGAACGACAGATCAAGGCCCGACAACTGCATGAAGCGTAGGGAGGCCCGCTTGCCGCCCTGCTTGCCGGTAACGAATTTCTCGTGCGCCGTTACGATCATGTCGAGCTCGGCTTGGCTCAGGCGACGACGCCCGGCCACGCTTTGCGCGGCGTCCATAACGCTTTCCCCGTTTGGTCTCTTTTCTAGGTTACGCGGACTGTAGCGGCGATGGACGAGCGAACCGTTAAGCCGGCGCCTGTTCCTCGCGAAATATTTGTCAGAAGACGTCGTCCAGGCCGCGCGCCGCCAAGCGGACCGCGCCGGTCAGGTCGACGTCCTTCAATTGCGCCCCGGTGAAGTTGGCGCGCGACACGTCCGCCCCGGCCATCCGGGCCTGGCGAAGGTCGGCGCGGGCAAGATCGGCGTTGGCCAGGATGGCGCCCGTCAGGTCGACGGGCAGCACCCGATCGGCGGCGATCAGCAGCGGTCCAAGCTGGGCGTCGCGCAGGTCCGAACCCGAGAGCTTGGCCCCCTTCAGCCGCGCGCCGCGCAGGTCGGCCCGGCGCAGGTTGCAGGCCCGCAGGTCTGCCCCGTCCAGCTGGGCGCCCTGCATCTGCACGCCTTCCATGTCGAGGCCGTAGAACACCGCGCCCTTGGCCGAGAGGGCCGTCAGGTTGAAGCCCCGGATCGAGCGCAGATTGCGCAGGTCGGCCTTGTCGAACACCGAGGGCTTGCCCTCGCCGCCGCCCGTTTCGCACCACCGCGCGTGGTCGGCGATCATCTGCTCGTAGGGCATGTCGGAGACGCTGGTGCCGGCCGCCTTATCGGTCAGAGCGCCTTCCAGATTGGTGTCGCTGATGTTCCACGACATGGTCTTGGCGCCGACCAGGACCGTGTTGCGTAGGTCGGCCCCGGCGAGGTTCGCGCCCGACAGGTCGGCGCCGGCCAGGTTGGCCCCGTTGAAATTGGCCTGCTTGAGGTTGGCCCGGACCAGCTTGGCGTCTTTCAGGATCGCGTCGCTGAAGTCGGCCTTGGTGGCGACGATGCCCGACAGGCGCGAGCGCTCCAGATTGGCGCCGCTGAGGTTCGTGCCGGCGGCGTAGGCCTCGCGCTGGACCTGCTCGATGACGCGGTAGCCTTCCTTGCGGTCGGCGGCGGCGATCGTGCCTTCGCGCAAGTCGGCCTCGAACATGTCGGCGCCAGTCAGGTTGGCGCCGCGCAGGCTGGAGCCGCGCAGGTCGGCGCGGCGCAACGAGGCGTCCGTCAGGTCCGCGCCCTGCATGTCGGCGCCGTAGCAGTTGGCGTTGTCCAGCTTGGTCTTGCGCAGGTCGCAGCCGACCATCATCGCGCCGGTGAAGTCGGCGTCGCACAGATTGCGCCCCGTCATCGACAGACCGGAGAGATCGCAGAACGCGAAAACCGCCCGCGCCCCGCCCATCCGGGCTGACCACAGGCGGTCGTGCTTGGCGCAGATGACGTCCACGTCATACTGCGTCAGGCGCTTGTATTCCTGTGTCGACGGCGCGGCGGCGCTCATGGTTCGCATGGAATCCCAGAATGAGGATTCACCATGCGCAGAGCATAATTAACGCCGTGTTTCCAACAGGTTCTGGTGAAGCTTACCGGGGACCTCAACCGATCGACGGCAGGGCTTCGGCGCGGCTTTCGTCCAGGTAGCGGGCGCTGGTCGGCTTCAACTGGGAGTCCAGCTCGATGACCAGCGGATTGCCCGTCGGGATCTCTACGCCGACGATTTTGTCGTCCGGCACGTTGAACAGATGCTTGACGATGGCGCGCAGCGAATTGCCGTGCGCGGCGATTAGCAGGGTCTCGCCGGCCTTCAGGTGCGGCGCGATGTCGCTTTCCCAATAGGGAAGCACGCGGACCAGGGTCGTGGCCAGGCTTTCGGTTGACGGCAGGTTCGCGCCCTTGTAGCGGCGGTCCGCGCTGAAGTCGTACTCGCCGCCCGGGGCCAATTCCGGCGGCGGCACGTCGTACGAGCGGCGCCAGATCGTCACCTGGGCCTCGCCGTGCTTCTCGGCCGTCTCGGCCTTGTTCAGGCCGGTCAGGCCGCCGTAGTGGCGCTCGTTCAGCCGCCAGTCCTTGGTCACCGGCACGAAGCTCTGCTTGGCGGCGTCCAGGGCCAGGTTGCCAGTGCGGATGGCGCGGGTCTGGACCGAGGTGAAGGCGTGGTCGATCTGGATGCCGGCGTCCTTGATCAGCTCGCCGCCCTTCTTGGCCTGGGCCTCGCCCTCGGCGGTCAGGTCGACATCGACCCAGCCGGTGAAGCGGTTTTCCAGGTTCCACTGGCTCTGGCCGTGGCGAAGCAGGACGAGGGTGGGCATCGGGCTACCTTCGAGTGTCGGGAATGTCAGGCGCGGGCTAAGGCCAGGCGGCCCCAGCGTCAAGCACGGAACCACCGTCGCGGGCGCCTCCCTTTTCGTTCCCCCTCCCCCGGGCCGCCGCCCGTGCTATAGGCGGGCCATGCCTGATCGCATCTTCATGCCCTTGATGGGCCTGGTCGCCGCGGCGCTGATCGCCTTCTCCCTCGTCTGGCCGCAAGGCGAAGGCGACCGGTCCTGGGGGCCGTTCGGCCATACGCCGGTGCAGCAGACGCCCGAGATGAAGGCCAAGATCCAGCGTGAGAAGGACGCCGCGGCCCGCCGCGACGCCGCCGCCAAGAAGGCCGTCGAGGCCATCGGGCAAATGCCGCAATGAACGCTTTCGACGCCGTCGACGTCGGTCGTCGCGTGCTGAGCATCCAGGCCGACGCCCTGCGGACGATGGCTGAGTCGTTGGGCGAGCCCTTCGCCCGCGCCGTCGAGACCCTGTTCGACGCCAAGGGCCGCGTCGTCTGCACCGGCATGGGCAAGTCCGGACACGTGGCCCGCAAGATCGCCGCCACCCTGGCCTCGACGGGAACCCCGGCGATGTTCGTCCACCCGGCCGAGGCCAGCCACGGCGACCTGGGCATGATCGGTCCTGGCGACGTCGTCCTGGCCCTGTCGAAATCGGGGGCGGGACGCGAGCTGTCCGACACCCTGGCCTACGCCAAGCGGTTCTCGATCCCGCTGATCGCCATGACCGCCTTCGCCGACAGCCAACTCGGCGCCGCCGCCGACATAGTGCTGCTGTTGCCCGACGCGCCCGAAGGCACGGCCGAGGTCAGCGCCCCGACCACCTCGACAACGCTTCAGATCGCCTTGGGCGACGCCATCGCCGTGACCCTGCTGGAGCGGCGCGGGTTCACGGCCAGCGACTTCCGGGTCTTCCATCCGGGCGGCAAGCTGGGCGCCATGCTGCGCACCGTCGGCGACCTGATGCATGGCGAAGACGAGCTGCCGCTGATCGGCGCCGAGGCCGCCATGCCCGACGCCCTGCTGGTGATGAGCGAGAAACGTTTCGGCGCGGTCGGCGTTGTCGACGGCTCGGGCCGGCTCATCGGCCTGATCACCGACGGGGACCTGCGCCGACACATGGACGGACTGCTTCAGCACACGGCCGGCGAGGTCATGACCCGCGCGCCCCTGACCATCGCGCCCGGCGCCCTGGCGGCCGAAGCGCTGAAGATCATGAACGAGCGCCGGATCACCGTCCTGTTCGTGGTCGAGGCCGAGCGTCCCGTCGGCGTCCTGCATGTCCACGATCTGCTCCGCGCCGGCGTGATCTAGGTCACATCCGGATTTACCGAACCTTGTCATGTGATCGCGCTAGCCGTCCGACCCAGAGGCGGCTAAAGCGACCTCCTCGAAACTGAAGCGAGCCCTAGATGTTCTCCGCACCCCGCGCCGATCTGGTTCCGAATACCGCCGCCTACGAAAACGAACCGCTGGTCAAGGCGACCGGCTTCCGCGAGTACGACGCGCGCTGGCTGTTCGGCCCCGAGATCAACCTGCTGGGCATCCAGGCCCTGGGCCTGGGTCTGGGCACCTATATCCACGAGCTGGGCCAGTCGAAGATCGTGGTCGGCCACGACTTCCGCTCGTACTCGACCTCGATCAAGAACGCCCTGATCCTGGGCCTGCTGAGCGCCGGCTGCGAGGTCCACGACATCGGCCTGGCTCTTTCGCCCACCGCCTATTTCGCCCAGTTCGACCTCGACATCCCCTGCGTGGCCATGGTCACCGCCAGCCACAACGAGAACGGCTGGACCGGCGTGAAGATGGGCGCCCAGCGCCCGCTGACCTTCGGTCCCGACGAGATGGGCCGCCTGAAGGAGATCGTCCTGGGCGCCCAGTTCGTCGAGCGCGAGGGCGGCAAGCTGATCCGCGTGAAGGGTCAGGCCCAGCGCTATATCGACGACGTCGCCAAGCGCGCCAGCCTCAAGCGTCCGCTGAAGGTCGTGGCCGCCTGCGGCAACGGCACGGCCGGCGCTTTCGTGGTCGAGGCCCTGCAGAAGATGGGCGTCACGGACGTGGTGCCGATGGACACCGACCTCGATTTCAACTTCCCCAAATACAATCCGAACCCGGAAGACGTCGAAATGCTGCACGAGATGGCCCACGCCGTCCGTGAGCACAAAGCCGACCTGGCCTTCGGTTTCGACGGCGACGGCGACCGCTGCGGCGTCGTGGACGACGAGGGCGAGGAGATCTTCGCCGACAAGATCGGCCTGATGCTGGCCCGCGACTTGGCCCCGCTGCACCCCGGCGCGACCTTCGTCGTCGACGTCAAGTCGACCGGCCTCTACGCCACCGACCCGATCCTGGCCCAATACGGCTGCAAGGTCGTCTACTGGAAGACCGGCCACAGCTACATCAAGCGCAAGAGCGCCGAGCTGAACGCCCTGGCCGGCTTCGAGAAGAGCGGCCACTTCTTCATGAACGGCGAGCTGGGCTACGGCTACGACTGCGGCCTGACCGCCGCCGCCGCCGTGCTGGCCATGCTGGACCGCAACCCGGGCAAGAAACTGTCGGATATGCGCAAGGCCCTGCCGGTGGCCTTCACCTCGCTGACCATGAGCCCGCACTGCGACGACGAGAAGAAGTACGGCGTCGTGGCCGAGGTGGTGAAGGAATACGAGGACCTGTTCGCCGCCGGCGGCGCGATCCTGGGCCGCAAGATCATCGAGGTGATCAYGGTCAACGGCGTGCGCGTCCACCTGGAAGACGGCTCGTGGGTCCTGGTCCGCGCCTCGTCGAACAAGCCCGAAGTCGTGGTCGTGGTCGAGAGCACCCAGTCGGAAGACGACATGCGCGCCCTGTTCCACAAGGAAGTGAAGCCGCGCCTGGGCGCCCGCGTCGGCAAGTACAACCAGGAAATCTGATCCGGCGACAGCCGATCGGACGGAAGGGCCGGGGCGCGATCCCCGGCCTTTTTCATGTCACACGCCCCAGAGCCGGCGCGCCGGCTCGCAACGGCGCAGCTCGGCCCTATATCCCTCTCAAGGACGTGACCTGAGTCATGGCCGGTGCAGGGATGGAACGCTAGGCGATGGTCATGACCCCTCCCAACGCGGCGCGGCAAAGAAGCGCTCATCCCCCGGTCGGCGCGCTGCTGCGCGAATGGCGGGCGGCGCGGCGGCTGAGCCAGTTGGACCTGTCGCTGGAGACCGGCGTCTCGACCCGGCACCTCAGCTGCATCGAGACGGGCAAGGCCCAGCCCAGCCGCGACACCCTGTTCCGCCTCGCCGACGCCCTGGCCATGCCGCTGCGCGAGCGCAACACCCTGCTGTTGGCCGCCGGCTATGCGCCGCAGTACTCGGAGAACACCCTGGTCACTCCGGCCCTKGAGCGGATGCGCGAGGCGATCGAGCTGATCATCGCCCACCAGGAGCCCTACCCCGCCTTCGTCATCAACCGCCACTTCGACGTGCTGATGGCCAACGCGGCCGCCCAGAGGGTCAACGCCTTGCTGATGCGCGGCAAGCAGAGCCCTCATAGCAACCTGCTACGCCAGGTGTTCGATCCGGACGACTTCCGCGCGGTGATCATCAACTGGCCCGAGGTCGCCCAGAAGTTCCTGCGCCACCTGCACGCCGACATCGCCGCCGCCCCATCAGACAAGACCGCCCAGGCCCTGCTGGACGAGGTGCTGGCCTATCCTGACGTGCCGGCCCGCTGGCGGTTCCGCGATGTCGAGACCGAGCCCGCGCCGGTGCTGAACCTGGTGTTCCGCAGCGACCTGGGAAACCTGCGGTTCTTCGAGACCATCACCACCTTCGCCGCGCCGCGTGACGTGACCCTGGACGAGCTGCGGATCGAGTGCGCCTTTCCCGCCGACGCCCACACCGCCGAGGTCTGCGCCCGGCTGGCGCGGGAGGCGGCGGCGGGCTAAAGCGCCGGAATGATCAGGCTTCGTCCTTCCCGCCCCGAAGACGGCGATCGCGCCCTCGAGATCTGGCGCGCCACCGTCGACGCCACCCACCACTTCCTGTCGCCCGAGGACCGCGTGGCGATCGGTGAGGAGGTGCGAGCCTTCCTGCCGACCGCGCCGCTGATGCTGGCGGTCGACGGCCGCGACCGTCCGCTCGGCTTCACGTTGATCGTCAATGGCCACATGGAAGCCCTGTTCATCGATCCCGAGCATCGCGGCGCTGGCGTCGGGCGGCTGTTCATCGACTATGCCCTGGCGGTCCACCCGACCCTGAGCACGGACGTCAACGAACAGAACGACCAAGCCGTGGGCTTCTACGAGCACATGGGTTTCGAGCGCATCGGCTGGTCGGCCACCGACGGCCAAGGCCGGCCCTATCCGCTGGTCCATCTGCGCTTTGGCGTCTGAGGCGGTTTTCGGTTTAGCTGGCTGTGTCCCACCGCCGAGTCGCCCCATGCGCCGCCTGCTCACCGCCCTCGCCCTGATCTTGGCTCCCGGGCTCGCGTCCGCCGCCCAGCCGATCCTGCTGAAGCCCGCCCGGGTCTGGACGGCCGAGAATGCCGGCCCGCCGCATGAAGGTTGGGCCGTGCTGGTCAAGGACGGCAAGATCGCCGCCGTCGGTCCGGCCGCCCAGGTGGCGACACCGGACGCCGAGGTCATCGACCTGCCCGGCGCCACGGTGATCCCGGGCCTGATGGACCTGCACAGCCACCTCTTCCTGCATCCGTACAACGAGACCCTGTGGGACGATCAGGTGCTGAAGGAGACGCCGACCTATCGCACCCTGCGGGCGGCGGTGCAGGCCAAGGCGACCCTGGAGGCAGGCTTCACCACCCTGCGCGACCTCGGCACCGAGGGCGTCGGCGCCGCCGACGTACCGTTGAAGAAGGCGATCAACGACGGCCTGATCCCCGGTCCGCGCCTGTTCGTGGCGACCAAGGCCATCGTGGCCACCGGCGCCTATGGCCCGGCCCGCCGCAACTACAATCCCGAGGCCGACCTGCCCCAGGGCGCGCAGGAAGCCAGCGGCGTCCCCGAGGTGATCAAGGCCGTGCGCGAGCAGGCCGGGGCTGGAGCCGATTGGATCAAGGTCTACGCCGACTATCGGGTTGGCCCCGACGGTTCCACCCAGCCGACCTTCAGCCTCGAGGAGCTGAAGGCCCTGGTCGAGGCGGCCCATTCCGGCGGCCGGCCCGTCTCGGCCCACGCCTCCAGCGACGAGGGCATGCGCCGGGCGGTGCTGGCCGGGGTCGACACCATCGAGCACGGCTATGGCGGCAGCGACGCCACCTTCAAGCTGATGGCCGAGAAGGGCGTCGTGTTCTTCCCGACCCTGACCGCGGTCGAAAGCACCTCGACCTATTTCGGCGGCTATGTCGCCGGCAAGACGCCGCCGACCGCGGCCATGACCAACGCCGATCGGGCCTTCAAGCTGGCGGTGAAGAACGGCGTCACGATCGGCATGGGCAGCGACGTCGGGGTGTTCAAGCACGGCGACAACGCCCGCGAGCTGGTCTGGCTGGTCAATGAGGGCATGAGCCCCGCCCAGGCCCTGCTGGCCGCCACGGCCGTCGACGCCAAGGTGCTGGGCCGGGCGAGCGACCTGGGCCAGCTGAAGCCCGGCTACCTGGCCGACATCGTCGCGGTCACCGGCGATCCGACCCAGGCGATCGAGGCGACCTCGGCCGTGGTCTTCGTAATGAAGGGCGGCCAGGTCGTTCGGCGGCCTTGACGCGAAGCTTCAGGACAAGGCGTTCTGAGCCCATGCGTCTCGCCTTGCCCCTGCTGTTCCTCCTCGCCGCCGGCCCTGCCCTGGCCCAGACCGATCCGGGCACGATGCAGCGGCATGACACTTTCCGCGACGCCGCGACCGCGCCGCTGGAGGACCTGAATCTCAAGCAGACCTCGATCCCGCCGGTGCTGCTGCGGGCCGTCGCCGATCCCTACGACATGACCGGCCTGGCCCGCTGCGAGCCGATCGCCGCCGAGGTCGGTCGGCTGGACGCCGCGCTAGGTCCCGACCTGGACGAGGCGCCGCCGCCCGACACCCGTTCGCGGGGCAAGAAGGTGGCCGACGCGACCTACGGCGTCGGCGTCGCCGGGGTGCGCGACACGACCCAGGACGTGCTGCCGTTCCGGGGCTGGATCCGCAAGCTGACCGGCGCGTCCCGGCACGACAAGGCGGTACGTAAGGCCATCGAGGCGGGCGGGATCCGGCGCGGCTACCTCAAGGGGGTCGGCATGCGAATGAACTGCGCCCCGCCGGCCGCGCCCAGCTGGTTCGTTCCCGTCGAGATCAAGCCGTCCCCGCCGCCCAAGGCGCCCAGCCTGTTCGAGAACTTCCTGGCCTGGTGCGACGGGGTCATGGCCTGGTTCAAGAGCCTGATCGGCTGAGCTCAGGCCGGCTTCAGCATCGCCCGCACTTCGCCGAMCAGCTTGGGGCCGTCGAACGGCTTCATCACATAGCCCTTCGCGCCTAGCTGCATGGCCTGGACGATGCGGTCCAGGCGACCGTCGCCGGTCAGCATCAGCACGGGAATGTCGGCCGCCTCGGATTCCTTCAGCGCCTTCAGGGCGTCGAGACCGCTCTGGCCGGGGATGCGGACGTCCAGCAGGATCGCGTCGGGACGGCGCAGCGGGATGGCGGCGATCAACCGGTCCGCGCCGGCAAAGCCGACCACCTCGAGGCCGTCGCGCTCCAGGAAGGTGGCGACCAGTTCTAGCGTCGGCGCGTCGTCATCGGCCACATAGATCAGGGGAACGCGCTTGGACATCGATTGCAAAAGGCCCTGGACTACTCGGCGGCGAACACTGTTCGAGGGGGTATGAAGCGCAAGATGGTTAAGGCGTCAAACGCCAGACCCGGTTTCAGACCGTCGGCGACACCGTTTTGGGGTGGGCGATCGCCGTGGCCATCGCCTCGATCAATCCGAGGGCGGAAAGCGGCTTGGCCACGTGGCCGGCGAACAGCGGATCGGACGGCAGGGCCGAGGCGTCGGCCGAGAACACCAGGATCGGTTGCCGGCGATTCGGCCCCTGCCCGTCACGGATGCGGGTCGCGGCGGTGCGGCCGTCGACGCGCGGCATGCGCAGGTCCATCAGGATGACGTCGAAGGCCTGAGCCTCGGCCGCGACGATGCCCTCGTCGCCGTCTGCCGCCTCGGTCAGCGCCACGCCGAATGGACCGAGAATGGCGCGGACCAGGTGGCGATTGGCGGCGTTGTCGTCGACCACCAGGACGCGGCAGCCCGCCGGCAGGCCGATCCACGCCCGGGGCGCCGCATCCTCGGCGGCGGCCTGCGCCACGGGGGCCGGGATCTCGAACCAGAAGCGCGAGCCCGCGCCCGGCGCGCTGTCGATGCCGATCTCGCCGCCCATGGCGTCGACCAGGCCCTTGCAGATGGCCAGGCCCAGGCCGGTGCCGCCCGACTTGCGGGTCGAGGCGCCGTCGACCTGCGAGAAGCGCTGGAACAGCTGCCCCGCCTGTTCGGCCGCGATGCCCGGGCCGGTGTCGGAGACCTCGAACGACAGCCGCTGGGCCGGCGTCTCGAAGCGAGCGGTGACGATCACCGCACCGCTGTCGGTGAACTTCACCGCGTTGCCGATCAGGTTCAGCAGGATCTGGCGCAGGCGGTCCGGATCGGCCTCGACCAGCGGCGGCAGCTCGGCCAGGCCCGAGACGCGCAGCGCCACGCCCTTGTCCCGCGCCTGGGCGGCGAACAGTTCGGCGGTCTCGCGGGTCAGATCGGCGGCCGACATCGGCGCGGGCTTGATGTCGACCTGCCCGGCCTCGAGCTTGGAAAAGTCGAGGATGTCGTTGACGGTCGCCCGCAGCGCCTTGCCGGCGTTGGCCACCCGCTGGACATAGGCGCGGGTCTCGTCGCTGAGCTCAGGCTGGCTCTCGACCAGCTGGGTGAAACCCAGCACGGCGGTCAAAGGCGTGCGCAGCTCGTGGCTCATATTGGCCAGGAACTCGGCCTTCACGTGGGCGGCTTCCTCGGCCTGGACCTTCAGGCGGCGGCGCTGGGCGCTGGTCGAGGCCAGGGGTAGGGCCGAGAAGATGGCTACGACCAGGAAGAGCTGCAGAAACAGGGCGCGTTCGGTCAGGTCGCCCTCGACCAGGCCAATGGGCCCGGAATCGAGCGCCGTGAACACCACCGCCACCGCCCCGACCATGACCACGCCGATGGCCGCGCCCAGCACTTCCAGCTCCAGGGCCACGAAGGCCAGCACCGGCGGGATCAGGAACAGCAGCGGATAACGGTTCTGGCCGAACACCAGGATCGCCGTCGCGTCGAGCGCGGCCAGGGCCAGCCAACCGCGCCGGGTCAGGGGCCGCTCGGCCAGCAGGTCGCCGGCCTGGCTCAGGGCCAGCAGGCAGGGAACCAGCGCCATCAGGCCCAGGGCGTTGGAGAGGATCCAGCTCATCGCCCGCATCGGCAGCCCGCCCCAGCCGAGGGCGGCGAACGCAGCCGTGGAGATGACGCTGGAAATCAGCGGTCCGCATACGCCAACCAGGGCCAGCAAGCCCAGGTCGCGCGGTCGGCCGATGATGATCTCGCGCCCCACCGTCCGGCGCAGGGCCCAGGCGCAGAACAGATATTCAGTGACATTGGCGACCATCAAGCCCGCGGCCAGGCCCAGCCTGGCCTTCAGATAGAGGCTGGCCAGGAAGGAGCCCGCCGCCGCCCCGGCGATCAGCAGCGGCCAGCGCCGCGTCTCGGTGCGCAGCAGCACCGTCAGCACCAGGGCGTTGGCCAGCCAGATCGGCGCATTGTGGCCAAAGCGACGCGGCAGCTCGATGCAGACATAGGCCAGGGCGAACACGGCCAGACCCAGTCCGAACGCGGCGGCCAGCGCGCCGAGGCGGCCTGGACCGGGCCGACCAGAACCGGGCCGGTCTACACCAGATCGAGAATCGGAGCGGTCGTCCATCGTCGTCCACAGTGCCAATCGTCTCGAGCTTAGCAACTAAAGGCCGGGTCGGCTGTGCTGTTGATCACCTTGGAGAAAGTCCGGCGCCGGCCGGTTCAAGCCGCTTGGGTCCGCGCCGCGCGGCGGCTAAGCAAGCCGGGCTGTCCCAAGGAGTCGCCATGCGCCTGCCCGCCCTCGTCCTGGCCTGCCTGTTCCTCGTCGTCTCGCCGGCCCTGGCTCAGCGACTCGACGAGACGCCCCGTGTCGCGGTCATCTCGGCCTTCCCGCCCGAGATCGGCGCCCTGAACGCGGCGACCAGCGAGCAGAAGACCTTCGACGTCCACGGCGTGACCTTCACGACCGGCCGGCTGGAGGGCAAGCCGGTGGTGGTGTTCCTGAGCGGCGTCTCGATGGTCAACGCGGCCATGACCACCCAGATGGCGCTGGACCGCTTCAACATCACCCGCATCGTCTTCTCCGGCATCGCCGGCGGCGTCGACGAAAGCCTCGACATCGGCGACGTGGTGGTCGCCGACCAGTGGGCCCAGAACCTGGAGAGCGCCTTCGCCCGCGAGACCGACAAGGGCTTCGACGTCGCGCCCAGCATCCGCACCACGCCGCTGGCCAATTTCGGCATGATCTATCCGCGCGGGATCCACATGCCCGGCGACGCCCTCGGCACGCCCGCCCGGATCTGGTTCCCGGCCGATCCGGCCCTGCTGGACACGGCCCGCAAGGTCGCCGCCGAGGTCGCCCTGCAACGCTGCGCCGTCGACAAGTGCCTGGTCCACCCGCCCAAGGTGGTGGTCGGCGGCCATGGCGTCTCGGCCCCGGTCTTCCTCGACAACGCCGCCTACCGCAAATATCTGCGCGCCACGTTCGAGGCCCGCGTGGTCGACATGGAAAGCGCCGCCGTCGCCCACGTGGCCCTGGTCAACAAGACCCCGTTCATCGCCTTCCGCAGCCTGTCGGACCTGGCCGGCGGCGGCGCGGGCGCCAACGAGATGCACACCTTCATGGCCCTGGCCTCGGACAATTCGGCGACCGTGGTGAAAGCGTTTGTGAAGGCGCTGCCCTGATCCTCTCCGCGCCTTACTGGCCCCCTCCGCGCCTGCGGCGCTCCTCCCCCGAAGGGGGAAGAAGGACGGCGCGAACCTTCCGCCCCCTCCGGGGGCGGACGACCACGCGCAGCGTGGTCAGGTGGGGCAAGTGACATCGGCTTCACGCGGCTTGCCGCTGAAGTGTGTGGGGAGGCGACGGAGCGGCCGGGCGAACCCGGATGACCGTAAGGGTTTGTGTGCGTTTCGGTTCGCTTACCGCTCCGCCAGGCTGTTCTTTCCGTGAGGACGGCGGGCGTGAGCGTTATCTGCTCGGGCCTCCGCTACCCCCGGACGGGCGTGGACCAACTGGATCGGCTACTCCGTCTCCAGCCCGACGATCCACGATAGGCGGTTTTGGATCGATCACCGCCCTGTCGCTCCGCTGTCGGCTTGRTCCCGGACGATCCCGCCACCCGCACGCGCTCCTAAAGAGTAAGCCGTGCGACCTGACGAGGTCGCCGGGAACCGCCAGCGGCCCCGCTCAACCTATCCCCATCGCCGCTTCGGGCCGGATCCAAGCGCCCTCCCCTTGCGATAGGGACAGCTGTGAGTATGGGGCGGGGCTGAACGCGGATCATTCAGGAGCGTGTAAAATCGACAAGCACCTGATTTCGCTGGGTTCGATCTCGCGAACGCCGGGGATACAGCGCCGCCAATCCCCGTGGTCGCCCTCGAAATCCCTCTCTCTCTGAGAGAGAGGGAGGGGCCCACGCCGCAGGCGTGGGAGGGTGAGTGGTTACACCCTCAACCGGCGTGCCGGCACATCACGCGCAACCGCGCCAAGATCGTCCAGGGGCTTCGCCTACCCACTCACCCTCCCACCGCTTCGCGGCGGGCCCCTCCCTCTCTCCATGAGAGAGGGTTTTGGTGGGCGTCGCTGTTTGGCTAGGAGCTGGCTCGCAAACGCCCGCTCATTCCCCCTCACCGCGTCCCGAACGTCCGGTCCCCCGCATCGCCCAGCCCCGGCACGATGTAGCCGTGCGCGTTCAGTTCGGCGTCGACCGCCGCCGTCCAGATCGGCACGTCCGGGTGCGCCGCGCGCAGCGCCTCGACACCGGGCTGGGCGGCCAGCAGGCAGACGAAGCGCAGGTTGGTGACGCCCGCCGCCTTCAGGCGCGAGATGGCGGCGATGGCCGAGTGGCCGGTGGCCAGCATCGGGTCGACGACGATGACCAGGCGGCCGGCGATGTCCTCGGGGGCCTTGAAATAGTATTCGACCGCTTCCAGCGTGTCGTGGTCGCGATAGAGGCCGATATGGGCCACGCGGGCCGAGGGCACCAGGTCCAGCATGCCCTCGCACATGCCCAGGCCGGCGCGCAGGATCGGGGCGAAGACCAGCTTCTTGCCGGCGATCTCATAGGCCGTGGTCGGGGCGACCGGGGTCTCGATCTGGACCGGGTCCATCGGCAGGTCGCGGGTGATCTCGTAGCAGATCAGGGTCGCCACCTCGCGCATCAGGGCGCGGAAGGTCTTCGTCGAGGTCGTCTTGTCCCGCATCTTGGTCAGCTTGTGCTGGACGAGCGGGTGGCTGACGACGGTGACGTGCGACGGGACGATGGACATGGTGTGGCTCTGCTAGGAACGTGTGCCACGCTCCTAGCAGGCCGGTCGAAATCAAGCCAGTTGGTCGCCGATCGGCAGGGTGCGGAGGCGTTTGCCGGTGGCGGCGAAGAGCGCGTTGCACAGGGCCGGCGGGGTCGGCGGATAGGCCGGCTCGCCCAGGCCCGTCGGCTTGTTGTCCGACAGCACGAAGGCCACCTCGACCGGCGGCGCCTCGGCCATGCGCAAGAGCGGGAAGTCGCCGAAATTGCTCTCGACCACCGCCCCGTTCTCGATGGTGATCTTCTGGCGCAGGGTCGCGCCGACGGCGTCCAGCACCGAGCCCTGCACCTGCTGCTCGGCCCCGCTGGGATTGACGATCTGGCGGCCGACGTCGACCGCGGCCCAGGCCTTGTGGACCTTGGGAGCCCCGCCCTCGCCCACCGAGGCCTCGATCACCACCGCCACATAGCCCTGGTGGCTGTAGTGGCAGGCCACGCCCAGGCCGGTCCCCTTCGGAACCTTGCGGCCCCAGCCGGACATCTGCGCCACCCGGTCCAGCACCCCGCGCATGCGGCCGGTGTGGAAACTGTCGCCCTTGCCCGGTTCGCCCAGCAGGCGCGGCTCGCCCAGCAGGCGGCGGCGGAAGGCGACCGGGTCCTCGCCGGCGGCCAGGGCCAGCTCGTCGGTGAAGCTCTGCATCACCCAGCCGATGGCGTTGTTGCCCGGCGCGCGCAGCCAGCCGGTGGGCGCGCCCAGCGGCATGGTCGAGACGTCCATGGCGTAGTTGGCCACAGCGCGAGCGGGGAACTGATTGCCGCTGATGTTGCCGGCCCGGACGAAGGTCTTCTCACCGCCGAAGCTGATGAAGTGGTCGCGCCAGGCGACCAGCTCGCCCTGGGCGTCGAGGCCGGCGCTCAGGTGGTGCCAGCCGGCCGGACGGAAGAAGTCGTGCTGGATGTCGTCCTCGCGGGTCCAGACCAGCTTGACCGGCGCCCCGACCGCCTTGGAGATCCACGCCGCCTCGACCATGAAGTCGTTCATCAGCCGCCGGCCGAAGCCGCCGCCGCTGCGGGTGAAGTGGATGGTGATGTCGTCCTGGCTGACGCCCAGCGTCTTGGCGACCAGCTCGCGACCGTCTTCGGGGTTCTGGGCCGGGGCCCAGATCTCGACCTTGCCGTCCTTGAACGAGGCCGTGCAGTTCTGCGGCTCCAGTGTGGCGTGGGCGATGAACGGGTAGTCGTACGAAGCTTGAACGCGCTTGGCCGCGCCCTTCAGCGCCGCCTCGACGTCGCCGTCCTTGCGCAGGGTGCGCTGCGGCGGCTGCTTGGCGAGTTCGGCGGCCTTGGCGGCGAAGCCGGCCGTGCTTTGCGCCGAGGTCGGGTGCTCGGCCCAGGTCACCTCTAGCGCGTTGCGGCCCTTGCGCGCCGCCCACCAGCTGTCGGCGACCACCGCCACGCCGGGCAGCAGGCCTTCCAGCGCGGTTCCGCCGTCGACGATGAAGGCGTCGCGGACGCCTTTCACGGCCTTGGCCGGGGCCAGGTCGACCTTGGCGACCTTGGCCGCGAACACCGGGGCCTTCAGGAAGGTGGCGTACAGCATGCCCGGCAGGCGCACGTCGATGCCGAACAGCGGCTGGCCGGTGACGATGGCGGGGTTGTCGGACTGGCCGTGCGGCTTGCCGACGATGCGATAGGCCTTGGGATCCTTCAGCGGCACGGTCTTGGGATCGGGCGGCGTCAGCTTGGCGGCGGCCTCGACCAGCTCGCCATAGGCGATGCGGCGCTTGCCGGCCGGATCGACGACGACGCCCGGCTCGGTGGTAAGGCCGGCGGCCGGGACGCCCCAGCGCTGGGCGGCCGCCTGGATCAACATGGCGCGGCCCACGGCGCCGACCTGGCGGGTCGGCTCCCACTCGTCCGGGGTCGAGGTCGAGCCGCCGGCCGACTGCTCGCCATAGATCTTGGCGTCGACCGGGGCCTGCTCGATGCGGACATTGGCCCAGTCGACGTCCAGCTCCTCGGCGATCATCATCGGCAATGAGGTCTTGATGCCCTGGCCGATCTCGGGCCGCTTGGCGGCGATGGTGACGATCCCGTCCGGGGCGATGCGGACGAAGGCGCTCAGGGCCGGCCCCGAGGGCGCGCCGGCCGCCCGGACCGCGCCCGGCAGGTTGAACGACAGCAGGAGCCCGCCGCCGGCGGCCGCGCCGGCTTGCAGGAACAGGCGGCGCGAGGGCTTTTCGAGCAGATCGGTCATGGTCAGGCCTCCGCCTTGACGCCGGCGGCGACCTTGATCGCCTTCTTGATGCGGATGTAGGTGGCGCAGCGGCACAGGTTGCCGTTCATGGCCGCGTCGATCTGCGCGTCGGTCGGCTTGGGCGTGGCGGTCAGCAGGGCCGTGGCCGACATGATCTGGCCGGCCTGGCAGTAGCCGCACTGGGGCACGTCGATCGCCTTCCAGGCCTCCTGCACCTTGGCCCCGACTGGCGTCTTGCCGACGCCCTCGATGGTGGTCACGGCCTTCTTGCCGACTCGGCTGACCGGCGTGACGCAGGCGCGGACCGGCGCGCCGTCCAGATGGACCGTGCAGGCGCCGCACAGAGCCGCGCCGCAGCCGTACTTGGCGCCGACCAGGCCCAGGGTGTCGCGCAGCACCCACAGCAGCGGCGTGTCGCCCTCGACGTCCGCGGTCCGCGTTTCTCCGTTGATGGTCAGCGTGAACGCCACGACGCAACTCCCGTTCTCTTAGGTTGAGGCGATCCTGCCTCAACGCCGCCGTTCACGCGAGGACTGTCACACAAGTTTCACAGATAGGATTTGACGATCAAATCCTTCCGTGGTTCCGGTGCGCCGCGCGGCGGTCCGTTCACGGATGAATACCGTTCCGCATGGATTTGCCGCCTCTTGTACCGAGGCGAAACCAACCGCTTCGCACGAGGGAAAGAAGCACGATGCTGGGCTTGTTCAAGGCGGTCATGCCGAAGGAAGACGCGTTCTTCGAGCTGTTCTGCGCCCACGCGCGGACCCTGGTCGCGGGCGCCGAGGCGCTGCACGACATGACCGTCGGCGGCGACGCCGTCGAGGCCGCCAGCGCCCGCGTCTACCAGCACGAGGAGGAGGCCGACGAGGTCACCCGCCAGGTGATGGTCGCCGTGCGCCGCAGCTTCATCACCCCGTTCGACCGCAGCGACATCCAGGACCTGACCACCTCGCTGGACGACGCCATCGACCAGATGCGCAAGACCGCCAAGGTGGTCAGCCTGTTCGAGGTCAAGACCTTCGAGCCGCACATGCGCGAGATGACCCGCATCATCGTCGAGGCCGCCAAGCTGACCGAGGAGGCCGTGGGCCTGCTGCCGAAGATGCGCCTCAACGCCGGCAAGCTCAGCGAGATCGCGGTGAAGATCACCCAGATCGAGGAGCAGGCCGACCAGATGTACGACCAGGGCCGCAAGGACCTGTTCATGGCCCACCGCGCCGGCGATCCGATGGCCTTCATCGTCGGGGTCGACATCTACAGCCATCTCGAAAAGGTCGTCGACCGCTTCGAGGACGTGGCCAACCGCATCAGCGGCATCGTCGTCGAGCAGGTCTGAGCCCCGTGGACGCCACGCTCCTGATCCTGGTCTTCCTGGTCGTCGTCGCCCTGGCGTTCGACTTCCTGAACGGCCTGCACGACGCCGCCAACTCGATCGCCACGATCGTTTCCACCCGCGTGCTGTCCGCCAAGTGGGCCGTGCTGTGGGCGGCGTTCTTCAACTTCATCGCCTTCCTGTTCTTCGGCACCAGCGTGGCCAAGATGGTGGGCTCGGGCATCGTCGACCCGCACGTGATCAGCGACCGCCTGATCTTCGGCGCGCTTGGCGGAGCGATCAGCTGGAACCTGCTGACCTGGTGGGCCGGCATCCCCTCGTCCAGCTCGCACGCCCTGATCGGCGGCCTGGTCGGCGCGGCGATCGCCAAGGTCGGCGGCCTCGGCGCGATTCAATGGGTGGGCCTGCGCAACACCGCGGCGGCGATCGTCGTCTCCCCCACCCTGGGCTTCTTCCTGGCCCTGCTGCTGGTGCTGGTGGTCTCGTGGACCTTCGTGAAGAGCTCGCCGTTCTTCGCCGACCGCGTGTTCCGCAAGTTGCAGTTCGCCTCGGCGGCGCTCTACAGCCTCGGCCACGGCGGCAACGACGCCCAGAAGACCATGGGCATCATCGCCGCCCTGCTATTCGCCCATGGCGCCACCGACAAGGCCGGCCACATCCCGTTCTGGGTGATCATCGCCTGCCAGACCGCCATGGGTCTGGGAACCCTGTTCGGCGGTTGGCGCATTGTGCACACCATGGGCAGCAAGATCACCCGCCTGACCCCGATGCAGGGCTTCTGCGCCGAGACCGGCGGGGCCATCACCCTCTTCTTCTTCACCCACCTTGGCATTCCGGTCTCGACGACTCACACGATCACGGGCGCTATTGTCGGCGTCGGCGCCTCGCGCCGAGTCTCGGCGGTGCGCTGGGGCGTGGCCAAGGACATCGTCATCGCCTGGATCGTCACCCTGCCGGCGGCGGCTCTGACGGCGGCCGTGTTCTACTATCTGGGATTCTGGATGAAGTGACCGACACGGGGGGAAAGCAGGAAGGACGCAAGTCCGGCGGCAAGCGCCGTCAGGTCGCCGCCCTGCCCTGGCGGGGCGAGGGCGAGGCCTTGCGCATCCTGCTGGTCTCCTCCCGCGAGACCCGCCGCTGGGTGATCCCCAAGGGCTGGCCGATGAAGGACAAGACCGACTTCGCCGCCGCCGCCCAGGAAGCCTATGAGGAGGCCGGGCTGGACGGTGTGATCTCCGAACGCCCGATCGGCGAATACGAGTACCTCAAGAAGATGAAGAGCGGCGCGGCCCGGCTGGTCAAGGTCGACGTCTTCCCGATGCAGGTCACCGGCGAGCACGCGACTTGGCCCGAGAAGGGCCAGCGCACCCTTGAATGGATGACGCCGGTCGAGGCCGCCCTCGCCGTCCAGGAACCGGAGCTGCGCAACCTGATCGCCCGCTTCGCCGGGGTCGAGCTGCCGGAGGAGGAACGCCCCGCCCCGCACCCCGCGCCAACGCCGGTCCGCGTGGCCTTCCAGCGCCTGCGCCGCCGCGTGACGGCGCTGTGGGGGCGTTACCGGCGATAAAAACTGTCATCCCGGCCAAGCGCGAAGCGCGCAGAGCCGGGACCGCCGGAAACGCCGGCGCTTGCCGTGGTCCCGGGTCTTCGCTTCGCTACGCCCGGGATGACAGGCCTTTAGGGCTGTGGACAATTCCGACTGCCGCGCATAATGTTCCCATTATGTTCTGGCGCGGCGAGTCCTCATGCAACTGTCCCTAGGCCTGGCGCGGTCGCCGCTGGAGAGCGTGCGTGACGCCCTGCTCTGCGAGTTCGGCCCGCAGCGGCCGGTGGCGCGGATGGACCCGATCTCGCAGCTGGTGAAGTCGTCGATCAGCGGCCGCACGCTGGACGCGGTCTCGTGGGGCGCCTTCCTGCGCCTGCGCGCCGAGTTCAAGGGCTGGGAAGACCTGGCCCGCGCCCCGGTCGCGGCGGTGGCGCGGATCATCGACGACGTCACCTTTCCCGGCGACAAGGCCCGCCACCTGACCACCGCCCTCAAGATGATCGAGGACAAGGTCGGCTGGCTGTCGCTGAGCCACCTGAAGGGTCTCGAGGTCGACCAGGCCCGCTGGGAACTGCAGGCCCTGCCCGGCGTCGGGGTCAAGGTCGCCGCCTGCGTGCTGAACTTCAGCGACCTGGCGATGCGGGCCCTGGTGGTCGACACCCACATCCACCGCGTCGCCAAGCGCATCGGCCTGGTCGGCGCCGGCGACGCCACCCAGACCTATCACACCCTGATGGACCTGGCGCCGGACACCTGGACCGCCGACGACCTGTTCGAGCTGCACTGGCTGATGAAGCGCGGCCTGGGCCAGATGCTGTGCCCGCATGAAGCGCCCAAGTGTGGCGCATGCCCGCTCAAGACGATGTGCGCCAAGACCGGCGTCGGCCAAAGCGCCGACGTGCTGGCCTGGCGGCCGCGGGGTTTGGGCTGACCAGACCGACAGAGCGGGAGCTAGGTTGATCGCCTTCAATTCTGAGGAATCGCTTCCGCGACGCCCCTGAAACTAGAGGTGCTACATGGTCACAACCGGTAGTGACAACACCTCATGGCCCACGTACCGTGGAGCTATGGAGCGGGGGCAGCCATACATAAAGCTTCGTCTCGACACGAAGCAGCCGATCGAGTTGGGCGACTTCGTGAGCGCCTTCACGTCCTTGGCGACCGAGTATGATCGGTACATGCGAGCACAACACCCGGAGGCTGCATCCGGGGCGTCCTTGTATGTGAGTGAAATTCGCAAGGGGAGTATTGAAGCGCTTCTTATCCCAGCAGTCATCGCGCCGATGCTGCCTGATATCGTCAATACGATGAGCCAAATCCTCACAATTGAAGATTTTTTGGCGCGCTATTCCAAACGACTTGGTTGGTTCACTGAAAAATCGGCCCTTCCAGAGGATGTTACAAAGGCCGAACTCCGCGACTTCTCAAGTCAAGTTGCGGCCATCGCTAACAATCCAGGGTCGACTATCGAATTCGCTGCCATTCAGATCGAGAACGGCGAGCACAAGGTTTCCGCCGCCTTCAAATTCGACACCAACCAAGCAAGGGCAATTGAAGACAACGTCCAAACGGCAAAGATAGCTTTAGAGCATAAGGATCGCGCCGACTATTTGCGAGCACTGATGGTCTTCACCCGCTCGGATGTGACGACGGTGCCGATGGGAAAGAGCACGGGCGAGCGCGTAAGGATTGACAGCATATCAGACCGGTCCCTACCACTTATCTATGCCTCCGATATGGCCGAACAATCTATAAAGCACGAGATCAGGGAAGCCGAAGATAACGTCTTCAAGAAAGGCTTTATCGTGGATGTTAACGTGGAGTCACGAGGCGGGAGGGCTATCGCTTATCGGGTCACCAACCTGCACCAAGTGATTGATCTAGACGACTAGCTACCCGTTCTCATGTTCAGGCCAAGACTTGCGTATGGACATGATAGCGACAACGTAAGCGCCCTCTCCCGATTGGATCACATGGCTCCGCGCCGCCCAACCGAGATGCCTAGGATGACCATGACCGCCCCCGACGCCGCGATGATGGCCGCGCCCGAAGCCCTTGCCCGCTTCCTCGAAACGGCCGACGCGTCTCGCCTCGACGGCGTCTTCTCGACCGGCGACGTCACCATCCTCGAGAACTTCCCACCGCACGTGTTCAACGGCCAGGACGGCCTCGCCCACTGGCGCGAACTGATGACCCAGCACGTCGGGGCCATCGCCGACCTTCGCCACGCGTTCGGGTCGCCGCAGGATTTCGGCCTGACCGGCGACACCGTCCACTTCACCCTGCCCACCCACTGGACCGGCGTCCGCGACGGCCGGCCGTTCAGGGAACTGGGCGGCTGGACCTTTGTGCAGGTGCGCGAAGGCGGCGGCTGGCGGATCCGCTCCTATGGCTGGGCGGTGATCAGTTTCGAGCCGCCAGCTCGGTAAACGTCCGCGTCCCGATCCCGTAGTGGCGCCAGTCCTTGTAGTCGAAGTGCCACCACTCCTCGGTGTAGACGGCGAAGCCCTCGGCCTCCATCGCCTGGCGCAGGATCGCCCGTAGCGCACGCTGTTTCGTCGTGCCGCCCACGAAGTCGGCATAGGCGCGGCCCGAGAACTCGTCGTAGCGGCTGGGCATCTCGACGGGCTTGCCGGTCTTGAGGTCGTACAGGGTCAGGTCCACCGCGCAGCCTCGGTTATGGCGCGAGCCCTTGGCCGGGTCGGCGACGAAGGCGTGCTCCTCGGGCGGGGTCGCTTCCCAGAACATCCAGGTCACGAACCACGGCCGATAGGCGTCGTGGATCAGCAGGCCATAGCCCTGCTCCGCCAGCGCCTTCTGGGCCCGGGCCACGGCTAGCGCCGCCGGCCGTTGCATGTAGGCGGCCGCCCGCTCGTACAGCGGGATGCCCATGAAGTTGTTCGCGCCGGCGTAGCGGATGTCGAGCTTGATGCGCGGGTCGATGGTCGTCAGGTCGACGAGGTCGGCCGGCACGTGCGCCTCGGTGTCTATTGGCGGCGCGGCGGCCAAGGCCCGCTGGCGCAAGGCGACCGGATCGGCGCGGACGGCCTTGTGGATCACCGCTTCCGCCTCGGCTCCGAAGTCGTGCCAGGCCAGCGGCGTCCCGTTCAAACGCACCGCGCCCGTCTCCAGGACCAGCTCACCGCCGCCGGCGATCACGTAGCGCGCCCCGCCGGCCGGGGTCAGCCGCGCAGACGACAGGCCCGCCCCGTCCACGAACAGCGCGCCGTCCTTCTCGAACACCGTCAACGGCGCGGCCTTGTCGCCGTACTGGCCGACCGCGGCGAGTTCGGCCTTGGTCTGGGCGCTCGCGACGCCCGCCAGCAGCCCGGCGGCGGCGAGGGACAGGAAGGATCGTCGAACCAGACCGCTCATCGCCACCTCGTTGGACAGTACTCAACTAACTCACCCATCTCCTTGTCATCCCGGCCGCAGCGAAGCGGAGAGCCGGGACCCAGGGGCAGCCGCACTGGGCTTGGCCCCTGGGTCCCGGACAGCCTCTGCGAGGCTTCCGGGATGACACGAGAAGTGGCGGTTTGAGACTATTGGACTCTTCAGCCTCACGGCTTCCCTTGGCGCCTACTTCATCGTCGGGATGACGAAGCTGCTGTCCCCCACGTCGCCTTCCGGCCAGCGGGCGGTCACCGTCTTGACCTTGGTGTAGAATTTCACGCCCTCGACGCCGTGCTGGTTGGTGTCGCCGAACGCCGAACGCTTCCAGCCGCCGAAGGTGTGATAGGCGACCGGCACCGGGATCGGCACGTTGATGCCGACCATGCCGACATTGACCCGCGCCGCGAACTCGCGGGCGGCGCGGCCGTTGCGGGTGAAGATGGCGACGCCGTTGCCGTACTGGTGCTCGGACGGCAGGGCCATGGCCTCTTCGAAGCTCTCGGCGCGGACCATCTGCAGCACCGGGCCGAAGATCTCTTCCTGGTAGGTCTTCATGCCCTTCTTGACGCCGTCGAACAGCGACGGGCCGATGAAGAAGCCCTTCTCGTAGCCTTGCAGGCTGAACTCGCGGCCGTCGACCACCAGTTCGGCGCCCTCTTCCTGGCCGATGCGGATGTAGTCGGCGATCTTGGCGCGGTGGGCGGCGCTGACCACCGGGCCGTAGTGGGCGTCGGGGTCGGTGGAGATCCCGACCTTCAGGCCGCCGATCTCGGCGACCATCCGCTCGCGCAGCTCATCGGCGGTGGCCTTGCCCACGGGGACAACCACCGGCAGGGCCATGCAGCGCTCGCCGGCCGAGCCGAAGGCCGCGCCCGACAGGTCCTTCACGACCTGGTCCAGATCGGCGTCGGGCAGGACGACGCCGTGGTTCTTGGCGCCGCCCATGGCCTGGACGCGTTTCCCATGCGCCGTACCCGTCTGGTAGACGTAGTGGGCGATGTCGGAGCTGCCGACGAAGCTGACGGCCTTGATGTCCGGATGGGTCAGGATGGCGTCGACGGCGCTCTTGTCGCCGTGAATCACGTTCAGCACCCCGGCTGGCGCGCCGGCTTCCATCATCAGCTCGGCCAGCTTCACGGGGACCGTGGGGTCCTTCTCCGACGGCTTGAGGATGAAGGTGTTGCCGACGGCGATGCTGATGCCGAACATCCACATCGGGATCATGGCCGGGAAGTTGAACGGCGTGATGCCCGCGCAGACGCCCAGCGGCTGGCGCATCGAATAGACGTCGATGCCGGGACCGGCGCCTTCGGTGTACTCGCCCTTGAGAATGTGAGGGATGCCGCAGGCGAACTCGATGACCTCGAGGCCGCGCTGGATGTCGCCCTTGCTGTCGGCGATGACCTTGCCGTGCTCGGACGACAGGATCTCGGCCAGGATGTTCATGTCGCGCTCGATCAGGCGCTTGAACTCGAACATCACCCGGGCGCGGCGCTGCGGATTGGTGGCGGCCCAGCCGATCTGCGCCTTGGCGGCGGCCTGGACGGCGGCGTCCAGTTCGGCGTCGGTGGCCAGAGCCACGCGGGCCTGGACCTCGCCGGTGTTGGGATTGAAGACGTCGCCGAAGCGGCTGGAAGAACCGGTCAGGGTCTGACCGTTCACGAAATGGGCGATGTCTCGCATGATGCGCTCCCTAACGCTGTTTTGCGCGTCAATAGCATCCAAGGTTCACGCCGTATCGCGCAAAATCCTGCCAAGCTCAGTCGGCGTCGACGTGGACCCGGCGGAACCGGCCCTGCAGATAGACCAGCGGCTCGTGGTCGGGGTCGTAGCGCAGCTTGACCACCCGCCCGACATAGACCCGGTGGTCGCCGGCGTCGAAGACGTGGTGGGTCTCGCACTCGAAATTGGCCATGCAGCCCGGCAGGATCGGCACGCCGGTGCGCCAGGTCTCGGTGTCGATGCCGGCGAAGCGATCGGTGTCCTTCTGCACGAACTGGCGGGCCAGCTGCTGGTGCTCGGCGTGCAGGACGTTGACGGCGAAGCGGCCCGCGGCGTCCAGGGCCGGCAGGCTGGCCGACTTCAGGTCGACGCAGACCAGGGCCAAAGGCGGGTTCAGCGACACCGAGGTGAAGGAATTGGCCGTCAGCCCGACCTTGCGGCCGTCCTCGCAGACCGTGGTGATCACCGTCACCCCGGTCGTGAAGCATCCGAAGGCGTCGCGCAGAGCCCGGGCGTCGTGCTCGGCTCCCTCCCCCAATTCGATCGTGACCGCTTTACTCATCGCCTAAGCAGTGCGGCAAAGCGCGGCGGCGGGCAAGCGGTGGAAATCATCCTTCTCCCCTTGCGGGAGAAGGTGGCGTCCGGAGGACGTCGGATGAGGGGTCGCACGGCGCCGCCGAGCAGGAAAGCGGCGGACGCGACCTTCAACCCCTCATCCGTCGCTTCGCGACACCTTCTCCCGCAAGGGGAGAAGGAAATTACGCCTGCTCCACCAGCACCCCGGGGCGGCCGGCGTCCAGCCCGAACGTCACCGGCAGCTGGCGCACGTGCGGGGTCTGCAGACCGAGCGCCTTGGCCCCCCGCGCCACGGCCAGCTTGCCCAGGGCCGTGGGCCCGAAGCCGTCCTGGATGCGCGGCTTGGCGCCGAGCCGGCGACGCAGCACGCCGTTGGCGTAGATGACGTTGGCGCGCATCAGGGCCGGCGGGGTCATGAATTCGATCGAGATCGAGACGTTCAGCATCGGGCCGTTCTCGATCCGGTGCGGGGCGTTCTGCTTCCAGGTGACCATGTTGCCCGGCGTCAAATCGACCGCTTGCGCGCCAGCGTCCCATGCGGGCTCGAAGGCGAACTGCTCGGCGGTCTCGCGCAGCACGATCTTCTCGAGCGCCAGATCGCCGACATAGGGATCGGTCACCGGATAGACCCACACCTTCTTCTCGCCGCGGATCTGCCACAGCGACACCAGCGGCACGTCGAGATGGTAGAAGACCTGGGCGTTGGCGCTGCTGATCAGCATGCCGACGTCGCGCTTGAAGGTCTTCAGGCCCGGGACGTGGGCCTCCTTGTCGGCGAAGATCTCGTCGCTGAGGGCGGCGTATTCGGGCACGTGGTCGTTGGTCTGGCGCAGGTTCAGCCAGATGCGGCCGGTCTTGGCCGCTTCCAGCAGCTGGTCGCCGGTCAGATTGCCGGCCGAGCCCTTGCGCCAGGTGGTCCAGGCCTTGGGGTCCTCGCCCATGGTGAAGACGCCCAGCTTGTCGCGCGGATAGAGGTCCAGCAGCCGCGCCAGGCCCTCGTCGTCGAACATCGGCCGCTCGTGCAGGGCGTGCTTGAACAGCAGGTTCTCGCGGCCGAAGGCCTTGGCCTTGTCGGCCGTCCAGTCGGTGATCACGCTCACGCGGTCCTCCCGTAGAATTGGATCTTGAAGGGGCCCCACCAGAAGGTCTTGCCCAGGCCGCGCGCCGTGCGGTCCAGCCACTCGGCGCGGTCGGCGGCCCGGGTCAGCCACTTGAAGCCGGCGACCAGGCCGAACACGGCGGCTTGGCCCAGGCCGATCAGCATCCAGCGGACGACGCCCAGCGTGTCGCGCGGCGCGGCGGCGGCGCAGTGGGCGGTCGGTCCTTGGCCGTACGCGAAGGCGCGGGCGATCGTGTAGGCCAGGTTCAGGCGCGAGGGGACGGGATCTTCCCAGACCCAGGCCGCCGGCTCCCAGGCGAAGCGCGCGCCAGCCGCGCCCATGTGACCGAACAGCATGTCGTCTTCGCCGCCGATGTGGTTGCGCTCGGCCGAGAACGGCGCGACCGGGTCCGGCAAGGCCGCCCGGCGGATCAGGCTGTCGCCGCAGCCGTAGTGGCGATCCAGGATCGTCGCCTGCGCCGGGCCCTCGCGCGAGAAGAAGCGCTCCAGATAGTCGCGATGGTCGACGATGTTGGCCGGAGCGCGGGCCTTCACGGGGCCGAACACCACGTCGGCGTCGAAGCGGTCGCGGGCGGCGATCAGGGCGGCCAGCCAGCCGGCGGGCGCCTCCTCGTCGTCGTCCAGGAAGGCGATCAGCTCGCCCGACGCGCGGGCCATGCCGGCGTTGCGCGCGAAGGCGACGCCGGGGCGCTTTTCGTTGACATAGATCACCGGAAACGGCGCGGCCTTGGCCAGGTCGTCGGCGACCGGCTTGGCGGACGGGACCTGGTCGTTGTCGACGATGACCAGCTCCAGGTCGGCGAGGTCGACGCCGGTCTGGCCGAACACCGAACGCGCCGCGACGGCCAGGCCGTCGGGGCGTCGCTGAGTCGGGATCATGATCGTGACGCGCGGCATCAGGCCTCCGGATGGTCTCCCTGGCGGCGGTGCGCCCGCGAGGCCACGGCCTCGACGAAGTCGCGCACGCGGCCGCCCATGGTCAGTTCGGTGCTGGCGATGGCGTCCATGCGGCGGCGCAGCTGGCCGACCGGACCCGCGCCATGGGCGCCGGCCAGGTTCCAGACGCTTTCCATCGAGTGCGCCATGCGCCCGCCCAGGCTGGCGGCCGTCGCCGCGCCCTCGCCGATCGTCACGGTGTTGAGGCCGTAAGAGCGCTTGTAGTGGTCGTGGCCGGGACCCAGGTCATAGCGGGTCAGGCCCAGCTCCGGCATGGCGGCGATGGCCCGCAGGAAGAAGATCTGCCCCGGCGACCAGGCGGCATGCTCGGGGTTCGTCGAGGCGATCCACGGGTGGTAGACCGCGCCCTGGCGGATGCCGAAGTGCCCGCTGACCAAGGTGTCGCCGGCATAGAGGTTGATCATCAGGCCGCGGAGCTCGCCGTCGCGCTGGACGAACAGGTCGGCCATCAGCTCGCGGGTCCAGTCGGCGCGCAGGAAGTCGTGGCCGCCGGTGCGGGCCAGCTGCTCGCGCTTCCAGTCGATCAGCTGGTTGAAGGCTTCGCGCGACATATCGCCGGCCACCAGACGCAGCGGTCCGGCCTCGCGGTCCAGCTTGTGGTCCAGGCGGCGGTAGTTCTTGATCTTCTTCGGGCTCTCGGCGCGGACCGCCTCGAGATAGGCCTCGGCGGTCGTGCCCGTCAGATCGATCAGATAGGCGGTGCGGTCGCTTTCCGGCGCGGCCGGGAACACGCCGTGCGGGTCGATCAGGCCGGTATAGCGGAACACGCTGACGCCGGCGGCGCGCAGGACCTCGTCCACCTTCAATCCCGCATCGGGACGGCTGACCAGGCCGTGATAGTCGGACAGCGGCGAGCCGATCGGCCGCGCCAGACCGCCCGGCCGGCGGTGATAGGCCAGGAAGCCGAGCGTCTCGCCCCCGCGACGGACCACCGCGACGCGTGCGTCTTCACGAACCTTTCCAACGGCTTGAGCGAAGTCCGGGCCCATCAGCGGATTGGCGAACCCGACTTGCGACGCGGCCAGGCTCCGCCACAGCGCCACGTCAGCGGCGCTCAGCAGGCTCGGATGAAGGGTCTCGACGTCCAGCATGTCCACCTGTCCTACTCCGGGGCGGGTTAGGGAAAGATGGACCGCGACCTGCAATCGTCAGGCCATGTGTGGGCCAGTCGACAGACTAGCCGAAGGTCGCGCCGAGGATCTTTTCCAGCCACTGCTGGTCGACGGCGTCGAACGCGGCGGGCTTGTCGGAATCGACGTCGAACACGGCGATCAGCGCCCCGTCCGGCCCGAAGACCGGCACGACGACCTCGCTCGCCGAACGGCTGTCGCAGGCGATGTGGCCGGGAAAGGCGTGCACGTCCGGGACAAGCTGGGTCCGCCCCGTCGCCGCCGCCGCGCCGCAGACCCCGCGCCCGTAGGCGATGCGCAGGCAGCMCAGCGAGCCCTGATACGGCCCGACCACCAGCTCGCGCTCTTTCGTGGGATCGACCACGTAGAAGCCGGTCCAGAAATAGTGGTCGAAACTGTTGGCCAGCATCGATGCCACGGTGGCCATGCGGGCCGTGACGTTGGGCTCGCCATCCAGCACGGACGCGATCTCGTCGGCGACCTCGGCATAGCGGGTCGCCTTGTCGGCGGAGAGGGTGATGTCGTTGAACGCTTCAGCCATGGGCGGGATATAGCGCGCCGCGCGGCGGAAGCGAGAGGGGCGCGTGGCGGAGTTTGGCCAGCAGCGGCCACTGTGATGGGCTGCTCATTAGGCTTTCGGAGTATCGACGAACCTGTACTTCGGCAATACAGGACTTCCATCGTTGACGACATAGCGTAGCCGCGCCGAAAACCATGCTTCCGCTCTCGACCAATCCTTTATACTTATCGGAAGCCGCGCGATGTGCTTCAGCTCGCGATCGTAGAGCTCTACATGCATGAAAGGAATAACGCCGGTAACGACAATGATTTGTCCAAAACCAGCCAGCTGGGAGACAGGAATAGTCCTGTTCTTAAAGAGACGACGGTAGATGATGCTATCGCCTTCGATGCTCCAACGTACGTGCTGGATAGCAATACCGGCCACCATGAGGCCGAGGAGAAAGACGCCGATGATGGCTCCGGACCAGAGCTCAGCTGAGGTTTGCGCTTCGGGATGGGTGAAAATCCCATAGATCATGGCCACCAAGGCTCCCGCGGCGGCTAAACAAACAAGCCACCCCAACGTTCGCTTTGCTGACCCGGTCTTGAATACGAGTTCACTCTTCATCGGCTCCACCCACAAACTCATAGTGGTCTAGATTGGTGTTCCTCGCCGCTATCCTGACCTAGTCCGGCGGCGCCGGACAGCCCGTGGGCCAAGGCTGCCGTGCTTCACGACATGGGGCGCGTCTCTGGCGGTTGGGGCGGCGCATGTCCCGCAATGAGGTCGACGATCTTCTGAACGAGGCCATGAAGACCTTAGGCATTCCCGCCTTCAAGCGGCCGCTGATCTATCGGTCGGCCAGGCTATTTGGCGCTTCGCGTTGGGGTACAGGAGTCAGTCGGCCGCCCCCCCTTGTGCGGTGGCGGCCAACCTCATTTCCGGCGGCGCGCACGGGCCTGTGAGGTCAAGCCGTCGCCATAACCGTCAAAGGTTAGTCCGATCAGGGACAGTCCTCGCTGAAGGTTGTGGAGTAGGGCGTCACCTCACCCCACTTGTACGGGTAGCTTGTGCACGGAGTGATGTGGCCACCGACTTCATACATCAGGGTCGCGTCAGAATAGTAGATCGTCTCGATGTAGTGGATGGGGACGGCCGACACCATCGTGGGAACCATCAGCGCGGAGACAGCAGCGGCCACGAGCAAAGACTTCGGAAKTTTCATAAGCGACATCTCCCCATGCGCGAACATTCGCCCATGCAATCTGCGCTTGATATCAGCAAAGTCAATCTTCGGAGGAGTGGCGGCGAAAACCGCCCTTAGGGTGATTAACCGAGCGGCCGGCGCGGAGAGCCCGGAGCGCCGTCAACGAGCAGCGAGGCGATGAACCAGGAAGACAAAGGCGCGCGGGCGTGGTGCTGCCGAACAGGCGGCTAGAAGGTGGCGAGCAACCGCTGAGGCGGACAGGCGAATACGGTCAGCTTCCCGTTCTCCAGAGCCGGGGTGTCCATCGATGGATGAGGAGCCCGGCAGCGATAGCCGCGAGGAAGGCTACGAGCTCGCCCAAGGCGGCGTATTGGATCAGAGCGCGTGCTCTAGTTCGCGCCTGCTGAAACAGAGCGCAGGCTAGAAAGGTCCGCAATGGCTTGTGAGCGGACGCTCCGAACGGCCGAGAACATTGGCTCAAGCGGGCGGGCGACCTAGACCAGCAGAGCTATAGGCATCGGGCCAACTTGAACGTCGTTCCCAGTTCGCTTTTGATCTACACGCACCGCCGTACCCGGCTTCATGTCGATGACCTTCACGTCGGCCTTCAGCTGGGTCGCGAGCGCACGGACAATGCTCGTCCCAAGCCCTGGCGCCTCGACGCCGCCCTTTGGCATGCCGACGCCATCATCGACGACCGACAGCGACCAGCCCCTATCCGTCGAGCGATAGGCGACCTTGATCGTTCCGGCCCGCTCCTCGGGAAAAGCATGCTTCAGGGCGTTGATCACCAGCTCTGTGACCATGAGACCCAAACTCACCGAGCGATCGGAATCGGTGGAACTGCCGTCGGCATCGACGGTGATCGTCAACTGGTTGGGATCGCGTATCATCGAGGCGGCGATGCTGGCGCAAAGCTCGGTCAGGTATTCGCCGATCAGCACGTCGGCTTCGCCAGTCGTGGCCAACTGGCGCTGAATGGCGGCCACCGACATCACCCGATTGTGGGCGCTGTGTAGATGGCCCCGGGTCTCGTCGGACTGCACCTTCCGGGCGCTTTGCAGCAGGACGCTGGCGATGATCTGCAGGCTGTTGGCCACGCGATGCTGCAGTTCCTGCAACATGATGGCCTTGTCGCGCACGAGGTCATCCTTGATCTTCTCGGCCAGCCGCTGATCGGTGACGTCGGCCACCGCCAGCAGCAGCAACTGTCGCGCCGGAGAGCCGAACAGAAGATTTTCCGCGCTGAGCACCAGGCGTCGCGCGCGGCCTTCGCCCTCAAGGTCCATTTCATAGGCGGCGATCTTCGCTCTGCCTGAAGCCGTGGCTCTCTGCCTGAAGCCGTGGCT
>NZ_JBFUJD010000056.1:0-37249 GCF_056401555.1 Caulobacter sp. P4_E5 | reverse complement strand
AGCCCTGCGAAACGCCGGAAAACCCCCAAAGCTGGCCTTCATCGCCATCGCCCGAAAGCTCCTCGTCACCGCAAACGCCCTCCTGCGCGACCAACTCTCATTCCAGCCGTAAACACAGTTGCCGGCTCTCCGCTTCGCTGCGGCCGGGATGACGAGGGGAGGGAGTGGGGGGCAGCGTCCAAATCCTGGCCTTTGAGGCTGACGCTTTACGTCGCAAAGTGAGGCGGTTCCCGGTGGAGGATTCGCCATGACCGACGACGTGAAGGCCATCCGCGACGATCTCGCCTTCCTGCGCGCCCTGGCTGAAGACGGCCGGCGTACGCCGCTGCTGGGCGGCTCGCTGCTGGCGGCGGCCGGCGGGTGCTACGGCCTGGCCAGCTTCGTTCAGTGGCTGATCCTGGCCCGGATCATCGCGATCCCGCCGGTCTCGCTGTTCGGCGTGTGGATCCTGGCCGTCGCTGTCCATCTGTCGATCCAGGCGCGACTGACCCGCCGCTTGGCCGTCAAGCCGGGCGTGGACTCGACCGCCAACCGCGCCAGCCGCGACGTCTGGAACGCCGTCGGGGTCGGCTGCTTCGTCCTGTTCGCCGCCCTGGCCGTGGCCAGCTGGACGGCGCGGACCGGCGTGTTGATCGGCTTCGCGCCCTCGATCGTGCTGGTGCTGTACGGCGCGGCCTGGTGGGTGGCGGCCTCGGTGTCGGGACTGGCCTGGATCCGCGCCGTGGCGGCCGGCGCGTTCGCAACGGCGATCGTCCTGGGCCTGTTGATCGGCTCGACCTGGGTGTGGCTGGCCTATGCCGCCGCCCTGGTCCTGCTGGCCCTGGTTCCCGGCCTGGTGCTGATGCGCCAGGAACCGCGGACGGACTGAGCGAACGGCGTGGAAGAGTTCGAGATCGACCGCCTGGACGAGGTGATCCACGGCCGCGTGCGGCTGGGGATCATGGCCTATCTCACCAGCGCGGGCGTCGCCGACTTCAACACCCTGAAGGCCAAGCTGTCGCTGACCGACGGCAACCTGTCGGTCCACCTGCGCAAGCTGGAGGAGGCCGGCTATGTCGCCATCGACAAGAGCTTCGTCGGCCGCAAGCCGCTGACCCGCGTCGCGCTCAGCGACGCCGGCCGCGCGGCCTTCGCCGGCTATCTCGACACAATCGCCAAGCTGGTCGAAGGCCGGCCCTGAGCTAGCTCCCGCACACCTTGCCGTTCAGCTTGCGCTGATAGGCTTCGGCCAGGCTCAGATACGGCGGCAGGAAGGTGTGCAGGGCGATCGGCTTGCCGTCGGTCGTCATCCCCGCCACGCCAGCCCGCAACTCGAAGTGCAGGTGGATGGTCGTGGGCGTGCCGCCGAAATCGTTCGATATCTTGCCCAGCTTCTGGCCCACCACGACCTGGTCGCCTTCCTTCACCGCCAGGGTCGCCACCTGCATGTGCAGGTAGCGATAGGTGTAGTGCGGCGCGGCCTTGGCCACGAGGGTGACGCTGTAGGTCCCGATGTCGGTGATCGTGCCGGCCTCGGCGGCCACGCCCCAGTGCTCGTTCTTCTTGCAGGTGGCCGGGCGGATGTCCTGGCCCTGGTGGCCCGTGCCGGCCCCCGCGCACAGCGGGTTGGCGCGCGAGCGGGCCTCGCAGAAGGTGTCGTGCCAGGGCAAGGTGTAGTTGAGGCTGTCGCACTGGCTGGGCTTGCCGGGCGGGCCCATGCCGCCGCCGGGCCCGTAGACCTGCGAGTTCGGGAAGCCGGCGTCGGCCATCGGCCAGCACATCTTCGGCGACCAGACCGTGCGGTCCAGATAGCCCGGACCCTGCCCGGCCGGGATCGCCCCGGCGGGGGCGTGGTCGAACGTGGCCGGCGAGGGCGCGGGCGGTTCGGCCGGCTGCGGCGCGGGATCGGGGCTGGGCGGCACCGGCTCGCTGGACGGCTGCTCGGCCCCGCCGTCGCCGGGAGAGTCGTCGGCCGTGGGCGGTCCGGGTTCGGGCGAGGCCGGCGTCTTGACGTCGCTGCCGGCCGCCGGGGGCTTGGTGGTGTCGTCGCAGGCGGCCAGCGGCGGCAGGGCCAGGGCGGCGATCAGCAGGAGCGGGGAGACACGCATGCTCTAACCTCCCAGTCCGGCTTCGGCCCGGGCGGCCTTGCCCAGGACCACGGCCGTGGTCTTGCCGACCAGGCCCAGCACGTAGTTGTCGTCGACGCAGCGAGGGTCGCTGGGCGCGTCGCAGCGGATCTCCACCGTGTAGAGCACGCCGTAGCGCACGAAACTGGCCAGCTGGCCGTCGACCGTGCGCTGCACCGTCAGCATCTCCGGGCCGCTCTCGACCTTCAGCGGCTTGCTCGCCGGCATCGGCACGGTGGTGGTGGTCCCGCTCAGCGAGACGCCGCCGCCGACCGTGTCGGCCGTGATCGTGTAGTAGTCGCCGAAGCTGTAGATCCGCGCGCCCGCCGTCAGCTTGGCATCGCGGGGCAGCAGGATCGGCACGGCGGTGATGTCGACCTGGTCGCGATTGAGATTGGCCCCGAGGGTGTCGCCGACCCCGCCCGACTGCCGCAGGCCGCCGACCGCGCCTTGCCAGTCCACCCGGCTACGCGGACGCGCCACCAAGGCCGCGATCCCGGCCGTGGGCCGAGTCACCGTCGGCGCTGGCGCGGCCGCGCCCGGAATGGGCCGCCCCGCCGCGTCGCGCGTCTGCGCCTTGCTTGTCGTGATCCAGGCCGCACCCGCGACCAGGGCCGTGGCGACGGCCCCCGCCGTCACCAACCACTTTTCGTGACGCATGAAGTCCCCCACCGAACCGCGTTCGATAAAGCTCTAGCGTGAAAAGGCGGTGCTGTTAACCTTTGTCGTATGCTGCACTGCGATTGAACCCCGGCGGGTTCGTGTCTATATGGCGGGACTTGATCGACGGGCCTTGTGTGTGGCGGCCCGGAACACCTCAAATCGTTCAAAGGGATAGACTTCCCCGCCATGCTGCTCACCATGCTGAAGGCCAAGCTGCACCGCGCCACGGTGACCCAGGCCGACCTCGACTACGAAGGCTCGATCGCCATCGACCGCGACCTGCTGGACGCCTCGGGCATCCTGCCCAACGAGCAGGTCGACGTGCTGAACATCACCAACGGCGCGCGCTTCACCACCTACGCCATCGAGGCCCCGCGTGGCTCGAAGGTGATCGGCGTCAACGGCGCCGCCGCCCGCCTGGTGCAGAAGAACGACCTCGTGATCGTCGTCACCTACTGCCAGATGCCGGCCGAGGAGGCGCGCAACTACGCCCCGACCGTCGTGCTGCTGGACGAAGGCAACCTGATCAAGAAGGCGGCCTGATGCGCCGGCCCTGGATGCGGCGAGTGGCCCTGGTCGCGCTCGCCGCCGCCGGCCTCGCGGCGTGCTCGCCCCAGCTGCCCGAAGGGATCGACGCGAGCGTCCTGACCCAGGCGGTCGGCCGCTCGATCGGCTCGCCCTCGACCTGCGTCGTGATCGCCGACGCCAAGGGCAAGCTGGTCTGGCGGGGCGGCGGCTATATCACCTGCTCGCGCAACCTGCCTGATTGCGAGGGCGCGCAGACCACGGCCGAGGACCTGGTGAAGGCCAATCTGGGCAAGCCGGCCCGTTTCCTCAGCTGCCCCAGCGCGCCCGGCGCGGCCAACACGGTCGGCTGGGCCATCGGCCCGGTGCCGACCGGCGAGGGCAAGCCCGACCGCCACCTGACCTATGTGGCGGTCATGGAGGGCGAACGCGCCCTGCCGGGCCTGGAGATCAAGGACCGCGTCGAGCGCGCCTTCCGGAAGGCCGGCTTCTAGCCCTCTCTCCGGTCCGAAAATCAAAGCCGCCGCCGGGATCTCCCGACGGCGGCTTTTTCGTCTCTACTTGGCCGCTTCGTACACGGCGCTGACGTCGATCCGGACCTTCAGCTCGCCGGACGCGACGCTGGTCGAGTCGGCCATCTCGCGCTTGGCCATGGCGTACATCGGCATCGGCGGCGGGGCAGGCTGGTAGCCGCCGCCTTCGCTCAGATTGACCAGGCGCACGGCCTTGTAGCCGGTGGCCCGGCCATAGAGCTCGGCCTTGGCCTGCAGGGCCTTGACCGCTTCCAGACGCGCCGCGTCCTCGGCCGCCTGCGGGTTGGTCAGGCCGAAGCTGATGCCGTTCACCGTATTGGCCCCGGCCCCGACCGTGGCGTCGACGGTCGCGCCCAGCTTGGTCAGGTCGCGGACGGTGATCGTCACCTGGTTCGAGGCCTGGTAGCCGGTCAGCCGGGGCGGCTTGTTCTGCTCATAGACGTACTGGGCGTTGATGCTCAGGTTCGAGGTCTGGATGTCGCGCTCGGCGACCCCGGCCTTCTTCAGGGCGGCCATCACCTGGTTCATGCGCGCGCCGTTGGCCGAGAGGGCGGCGGCGGCGGTCGGGGCGTCGGTCTGGACGCCCAGGCTGATCGAGGCCATGTCCGGCGCGACGCGGGTCTCGCCATAGGCCGACAGGCTGAAGGTGGTGGCCTTGAACGCGGCGTCGGCGCCGGTCTGGGCCAGGGCCGGAGCGGCCGCGCCCATCAGTAGCGCGCCGCCGATCAGGGCGGGGAGAGCGAAGGTCGCCAAGGGGTGGCGAGCGGTGTTGGTCATCGTTCTTTCTCCAGGGCTATCGGGCGCCAGAAAGCGTCGCCAGACAGCTAGGACGCCTTGGTGACAGGCTCAACCTGAACCGGAGCTTTAAGCCGCGTTCGGCTCATGCTAATCCGCCGGCTCGCCGTACGCTCACACGTATCCGCGCGGGCCTGTAGCTCAATGGTTAGAGCCGACCGCTCATAACGGTCTGGTTGGGGGTTCGAGTCCCTCCAGGCCTACCAAAACTTCTTAAGCTTGAGTGATGGATTGGCCATGGCCGATCGATGCGGAACGGCAATGAAGGCCGCTGCCCCTAAGAGCGGCGGCCGTTCCTGCTATTCGGCGGTTGCTGTCTGCTGGATTGCAACGAACTCGTTGAAAGGAACGAGTCGGTTCCAAAGTCGCTGATCGGAAACAAGGTGGCGTTCGCTTTTGCCACCTATCGAAGGCGGGATTTCGGCGACCTGCTTGATCTGTCCGTATTCGTCTCGCCAGACTGCGTAGCAGCCAGATACGTAGAGATGTATTTCCGGATTGGTCATGGTGACGCTCTTCTGAGACGCGCGCTGGTGCGCGCGAAAGAAGTATCAGGCATGCGGGTGGACCCTCAGGAGCGCGCGGATATCGCGGCTTCCGACCGACTCTAGCGCTGAATTCCACCACCCCTCACACCACCGGATAAGCATCCCCAATCTTCGTCCCCGTCTTGTAGTGCACCCCCGGCTGGGCCGTGAAGCTGACGTTACTCTTGGCTTCGAACAGCACGATGATGTCCGAGCCGCCGAACTGGAAGTAGGCGATCTCCTCGCCCTTGCGCAGGGTGACGCCGACCTCGGCGGTCAGGACCACCGACGAGACCTGGCACATGCCGATCGGCAGCACGGCCACGAGGCCGATGGGGGTGTCCAGCACGATCAGACCGCGGGCCTGGGCGAACTGGTAGCCGGCTGCGTCCGGGGCGTCGAAAGCGCGCAGCGGCTTGAGCTTGTGGACGCCGTTAGTGTCGCCGGCGACCGGCTCGGCCACCACCTCCAGATAGACCTGGCCGGGGATGACCCGCGCCTCCAGCACCGTGCCGCCGACCGGCGCGTGCTGGCGGTGATAGTCGTTGGGGCCCAGGAAGGCGTGCATGAACAGGCCGTTCGTGAAGCGGTCCTTGTACGGACTGCCCTCCATCAGCTCCTCGATCTTCCAGTGCAGGTTCTTCACGGTGACGTGGCTATCGGTGCGGATCTCCCACTGGCCGGCGAAGGTGGAGTCGGCCGGCGAGACGATCACCCGCTGGTCGGCGACCGCCGCCACCGGCCGGTAGCCCGGCTTGAAGTTGCGGGCGAAGAACTGGTTGAAGCTCTTCCAGCCGCCGTGCGGCTCGATGTAGTCGTCCATGTTGTAGCTGGGAGACTTGCGGAAGCTCTCCAGCGAGGCCGGCGTCAGGGATCCCGGCGTGTCCAGGAAGAGGCCCAGGGCGTTGGCATAGTCCACCAGCCAGGCCGACAGCGGCGTCAGGGGCGGGGCCTTGTCGTGCGGCACGACCTTGTTCTGCAGGCCCTTCACCGCGTCCTGGTCCAGCACGAAATAGAACTTGCAGAGCTTGTTATAGACCTCGCGGCCCGGCTCGTTCTCGCTGGGGATCCAGGTCAGAAAGTCGTTGATGTAGACGTAGTAGCTCTCGAGGTTCTTGAGATCGGCCAGCTCTGGAATGTTCCACGCCCGGGCCTCGGCGACGGCCTTTTCGAACCGCGCCTCCCAGCCGTTGTCCTTGATCAGTTTCTGCAGCTTCAGGACCACGGGATGCCATTTGCTCACGGTCTGTCCTCCAAGGGGGGTTGGGCAACGGGAGTGGCGCGGTGGGCTAGCTCTCTATTCGTGTATCCGCCAAATTAACTTCTCATAGTTGTATGACCCCGCTGTTCGCCCGTAAAGCGCGACCCGCGCTCGGCGCGCCGATTTGCTGTCGATGCAAACTGGGCGGCATTTCTCGATTTTGTCTCACGCGCAAAAATTAACCTGCGTCAGAGTCGGACGCATGCGCCGCCGCGACCGATCGACTCACGCGAAGGAGGCGTGCAGAGTAGGGATGTTGAAGGCGGAGGTTGTCGTGTTCTCGGTAACGCGTTTCTGCGTACAGGCCTTCGGAAGGCGGGGCGGGGCCCTACTGCCGACCGAGGTTCGGGAGTGCTATTTCGAGGCGGACGCGCGGCGCGAGATGGAGGTCCTGGCCCGTCGATCCTCGGGCGTGGCGCTGTACCGCGTGCGCGGCGAGCCGCTGTCGGGCCTGTGGGGAAAGCCCAGGCTGATCGCGCGCCAGGGCGAGATCCTGGCGCTGGAGTAGGCGGGAATTATCCCGTCTTCTTCAGGGTTTGGCCGATCTCGACCAGCTGGATGCGCTGCACGGGCTGCAGCTGGTCCCAGATCGACCAGATCGCCTCGCCGGCCGCCGGGTCGCGCATGATCAGGTCGGCCGGTTCGCAGCGATAGATGGTCGCCAGCGCCTCCAGCACGTCCTGGGAATAGCCGGTCTCGCCGCGCTCGACGCGCGAGAGCTGGGCTGCCGAATAGGGATAGCCGACCTCGAGCTCCAGCCGTTCGACGGCCTGCTCCAGGTTCATGCCGCGGTGCTTGCGCCAGGCGCGGATGAAGGTCTTCGCGCGCTGCTTCGCCTTGGCCTGCCGGTCGGGGGTCATGCAAATCCGGGGGTAGGTGCGAAAGGGGAATGTCCAGCCATTAAACACAAAATTTGCTTGCCATGCAAATTTGTATTTGGTACAAATTAGGTATTCCGAGAGTTCCGCCCAGGCGACGCGAGCCGGGCGGTTTCCGCGAAATTCCCTCCATCGGCTCCAGCCGCAGGAAGTCCCAGATGATTCCGATCCACGCGACCGGTCCGGCCGGTCATGCGCCTCTCCATGCCCCGATGCCGGGCTATGTCGCCCGCCGCACCGAGGCCGATCGCCGGCCGCCGCGCGCGGTGCTGACCGCCCGGTTGATGGGCGATCCGCGCCCCGACCGCTACGTGCTGTCCGAGGCGATCCGCACCCGCCTGTGCGGCGCCGCGCCGGCCGAGCCCGTCGTGCCGGCCAAGGTCCTGGCCGTGCTGGAGGCCCTGGTCGACGRCCCGCTGACCTTGGCCGACCTGGCCGACGAGATGGCCGTCAGCCTGTCGGCCGGCAGCGACCGCGCTCAGGCCGCGCGCTTCCTTGGCCTGGTCGAGCGCCTGGGCGGCCGGCCCTGCCGGGTGCGGCTGACGCCGGCCGGCCGGGACGCGCTGGAAGCCTAGGCGATGGGCGGGCTCCAGGACGAGGTCGCCGAGGGCGCCATCGATCAGGCCGTCCGCGCCTGCGGGCCGCGCAAGCCGATGCTGTGCGCGATCATCCGCGCCGCCGGCCGGATGCTGGCGCGGAGCGAGGGCCACGACTTCGTCGCCCAGGTCTGCGCCGGCGAGGCCCGCCGCCACGCCCTGGCCCAAAACCGACGCGGCGTCCGCTTCGGACGCTGAACATATCGAAAGGGGAACCGTCATTTCCATCCAAGTCCTCCGCCCCGAGGGGCTGACCTCGGCCGAGCTCAGAGACCTGGCCCGCGCCGACCGCGCCGCGGCCCTGGCCATCAGTCCTGCCGCCCGCCAGGCGGCCCGCGAGGCCGTGCTGCGCATCGCCGGCGCTCAATTGGCCCGGACCGAGGAGTCCGACGTCGCCGCTGGCCTAGTCGAGACCCTGGCCCTGGCCCGCGCGCGCGGCGAGACGGTCGAGGTCCCCGAGGGGACTGACGGCGGGCCCCTACGGGTCTCCAGCCGCGACGGCCTGCACAGCCTGCGCCAGGGCGGCCACATCACCGACGCCCACTACGCCGTCGGCCTGCTGTACCGCGCCGGCTTCGAGGCGAGGGGGCGCGACCTGCGCGTCGCCAGCCTGGAACCCGGAAGCGGCGGCGGCCACGACAACGACCGCTTCGTCACCGCCCGGCTGCGGCGCGCGCGGATGCTGGACTTCGTGGTCCGCGCCGACCGCGCCGTGGCCATGTCTCTGGCCGACAAGCCCATGGCCCTGCGCCTGTTGCGCGCCGTGGTCGGCGAGGGGACCAGCCTGTCGGCCTGGGGCGCCGGCCGCGCCTTCGCCCGTAACCGCGAAGTCTTGGTCGAAGCTTTGGATCTCGTCCTGGCGCTGGCCAAGCAGATCGCACGCGACCGTAAAAATAAGAACAAATAGCGAACAAATAGATTGGCTGCTGGGAAGGTAAAAGGTCTAATCCAATCACAGTCGGAGATACGCCCCAGGCGGGGCCTTCAACCTCAAAAGACTGAAGACCTTCCTCCCAATCTCTTCCGGATCTCGCGCTCGACTTGAGGCGTGGGCCGTCTTTTCGCGAACCCGCCCGTCTTCGGACGGCGGGTTCCTCGTCTCGTCTCCCCATCATCAGGGACCTCGACATGACCCTTCTTCCCAACGCCGGGCGCCTTGCGGCTCTCGCGACCCGTCCGCACGCCCTGAGCCAGGCGGCCAGCCGATGAGCGTGCTGAAGATCCGCGCGGCGCTGGAGACGGCGCTGACCGCGATGAGCCCGGCCCTGGCCACGGCCTGGGAAAACACGACCTACGCGCCGACGGCGGGAACGCCGTACCAGCGCGTGTCGATGACCTTCGCCGAGCCGGTCAACATCGAGTACGGCCGCAGCTTCCAGCAGGGCGGTCTGTTCGTGGTGACGCTCTGCTACCCGCAGGGCGCCGGCCCGGCCGACGCCGCCGCGCGCATCGAGTTGCTGCGCTCCACCTTCTATCGCGGGGCCGCGTTCACGGCCGACGGCCTGACCACCCTGGTCGCGCGCACCCCGCTGATCTTGGCCGCGACCCTGGAGGGCGACCGCTACGTCGTGCCCGTCCAGGTCCCGTTCCTGGCCACGATCACCAGCTGACGGCGGTCTCCGCCCGAAGGGACGGCTTCCGTCCAGACCCTCCACCCATCCCGACAACTTCCCAGGAGAAGATCCCCATGGCCGTCGCCCAGGGCATCAACAAGAAGACCGTCTACAAGAAGCAGACCGGCCTCGGCGCGCCCGCCGCCGGCGCCGGCGGCCAGGTCGTCCGCCGCACCACCTCGGTGTTCCAGGCCCCGCCCGACACCTTCGAAAGCAACGAGATCGTCAGCCACCAGCAGTCGACGGGCGTCGGTCTGGGCGTGGTCAAGCCGGCCGGCAAGATTGACGGCCTGCTGTCGCCGGGCACCTACGCGACCTTGCTGGGCTCGCTGCTGCGCAAGGACATGGCCGCCGGTGTCTCGGCCGCCGGCGCCTCGATCACCATTGCCGGCTCGGGCCAGACCTACACCCTGACCCGCGCCGCCGGCTCCTACCTGACCGACGGCTTCAAGGTCGGTGACGTGGTGCGGCTGACGGCGGGGACGTTCAACGCCGCCAACACCCAGAAGAACCTGCTGATCGTGACCCTGGCCCCGCTGGTGGCGACGGTCCGCGTGATCAACGGCTCGACCATGGTCCCCGAAGGCCCGGTCACCGGCGCCACCGTCGCCGTGTCGGGCAAGAAGTCGCTGGTCCCGCTGTCGGCCCACACCAACGACTACTACACCTTCGAGGAGTGGTATCCGGACCTGGGCCGCTCGGAAGCCTATGCCGACCAGCAGGTCGGCCAGGCCGCGCTGAACCTGCCGGCCACCGGCAACGCCACGATCAGCCTCGACACCGTAGGCCGCACCCGCGTCCTGGGCGCCGCTCAGGTGCTCACGACCCCGACCGCCGAGACCGTCACCGACATCCTGACGGCGGTGAACGGCGTGATCCTGGTCAACGGCGCGCCGGTCGCCAACGTCACCGGCGCCCAGGTGACCATCAACGGCAACGCCGCCCACAGCGACGCCGTGGTCGGCTCGAACGTGGTCGACGACATCCAGCGAGGTCGCATCGCCGTGTCGGGCTCGTTCACCGCCAAGTTCGACGGCGTAACGCTGCAGACCATCTTCGACAGCCGCTCGACCACCTCGCTGGTGCTGGCGGTGACCGAGGACGCCACGGCCAACGCCGACTTCGTGGTCATCAACCTGCCGATGATCAAGCTGACCGGCGACACCCCCGACGACGGCGAGAAGGCGGTGATCCGGACCTATCCGTTCACGGCCCAGATCAACGGCGCCGGCGGCGCGGCCCTGGCCAGCGACCAGACCATCATCGCCATCCAGGACAGCGCCGCCTAACCGCCGGCGTCCTTTCCCGTCCCACTCCCCCTCAACTCAACGGCCGGGTCGCGCCCGGCCGTCCTTTTCAAGGACACGACCATGATGAAGTCCCCGACCGAAACCACCCTGTTCGACCTGAACGATCTCGACGCCGTCGCCGCCGGCGACACTCCGTTCGAGGTCGAATATGTCCGCGCCGACGGCTCGGGCTCCGGCGTCTTCCTGCTGGTGCTGGGCGGCCAGTCCGAGAAGGTCCAGGGCGAGGTCAATCGCCTCGTCAACGACCGGCGGAAGAAGCAGGCGATCGCCGCGGCCATGCAGGGCCGCGCCAATCCCGAAAAGGCCGACTTCACCCCGATCGAGGACGACATCGCCTTCGGCCATCGCCTGACCGCCGTCCGCCTGGTCGGCTGGCGCGGCATCAAGCAGGAGTGGTCGGCCGACAACGCCTACCGCCTGGTCAGCCGCAATTCCGAGATCGCCGAGCAGGTCACCGCCGCGTCGAACAACCTCGGAAATTTTATGCTGGCCAAGTCCGCGGCCTGATCGCCTACGCCCGCGAGCGGTTCGAGCTCGCGGGCCGGCAGGACGACGGCGAGCCGCTGCGGACCCACCTCGAAAGCCTGGCCCGCCAGGGCGACGCCGAGGCGACCTGGCGGCTCGCCAACCCGCCGCGGTTGTCGCCGCACGTGGCCCACCTGTGGGCCTGGTACGCCGACCTTTGCCAGACCCGCCAGAGCGGCGGGTTTGGTCCGTCGCGTCTCTCGCGCCTGGAGGTCCAGGCCTGGGAGCGTGACGAGGGCGTGCGGCTGGAGCCCTGGGAACGCCGGGCCCTGCTGGCCCTCGACGCCGAACACCTTCTGACGCTGACGGCCCCCAGCAAGGGCGGCTGACCACCTTACGGGCTGCGCTTTCCCGAGCGGGAGCGTGGCCCGAACCTTTTGGGGAGACGCGGCATGGCCGATCCAACACCCGCCGATCTGCGTGAGCTTGAAAAGGCGGCCAGGAAACTCGTCGATACGCAGAAGGATCTGCGTGGTGCAATCGACAAGACCACCGGCGCGATGGGCATTTTCACCAGCCGGGCGACCACCAGTCTCGCGGGCCTCATCGCGCTCGACAACCAGATTTCAGTGCTGATGAAGGCGACTTCGCCTCTCGAGGAGGCGTTTGCCAGCGTCAACGGCGCGCTCGACGCGACGGCCACGCTGGCAAAATCGAGCGGCGAGGCGCTGGCAAGTCTCACGAAGACGGCCGCAGGCGTCGGCCAGGCCCTAGGCGGAGTCGCCGAGCAGCACGAAGCGCTCGGCAAGGCCCAGGCCAAGAGCAAGGAGATCACGCGGCTCTCCTCGGATGAGGTCAAGAAGCTGGGCGGCTCTCTGAAATCTACCTTCGATTCCCTCGCTTCCGGAGCCGACCCGTTCAAGGTGTTCCTGGAACAAGGCCCGGCGATCGCCGAAGTCTTCGCCGGCGCGGCCAAGAGCGGCGTTGGGTTCAGGGGGGTCTTGCTCGGTATCGCCGAGACGGTCGCGCCGCTGGCCCTTCCCTTTGCCGCCGTCGCGGCAGCGGCGGCGGCCATCGCCGCGCCCTTCGCCATCGGTGCGGCGTCGATCAATCAATCCAACAAGGACATTACTTCGGGTCTGGGGCTGACGGCCGAGCAACTGAAGAATGTGAAGGACAAGTCCGTCACGATGGGTGATGTCGCGACGGCGACGTTCCAGGTGCTCGGCGAGAAGCTCAAGTCGGCCTTTGGCCCGTCGGTCAGCCAGGCCGGCGAGGACTTCCAGAAGTTCCTGGCTGGCCTGGCCAAACCCGCCGCCGAAGCCGTCGCGAACGTGATCGGCGCCTTCGCTGGAGCCTACGCGGCGATCCGCGCCACCTGGTCCATGCTGCCGGCGGCGATGGGCGATATTATCTATTCCGGCGCCAATCTTCTCATCGACGGCGTCGAGAAGATGATCAACGGCGTGATCGCGCTGGTGAACGGCATGATCACGTCCGTCAACGGCATCGCCAAGAAGCTCGGGCTGGCGATCAGTCTCCCCGAACTCAGCGATGTTCATATCCAACGGCTGAACAACAAGTACGCCGGCGCGGCCAAGGCGGTCGCCGATATCGCGGGCAAGGCGTACAAAGACGCGTTCAAAGGCGCCCACGACGCAACGATCGCGACCTTTCACGAGATCGCGGACAAAAGCGTCGAGGTGGCTCAGGAACGCATCAAGAAGAGCGTGCCCAAGGGCGAGAGACGGGGCGGCGCTGGGAAGGCGGGCGCCGCCGTGTCGCAGCGCGACTATGGCGAGGTCACCTACAAAGAACCGGTCTCTGTCGTCCAAGAAGCTCCGATCGAGGCCATGCGCCCGGCCGTCATCAACGCTGACGAGTTCATCAAGATCGACGATACGCTCAGCAAGCCGCTGGATGACCTGATCAAGAAGCTGACCGCCGTCAACACGTTGGCGCCAGAACTCGGCAAGCAGTTCGAGGCGGCCTTCGGCAAGACCGGCAAGGCGCTGGGCGGCGTGCTGACCAGCTTCTCCGCCTATTCGCTGGAGGTGGCCAAGATCGACCGAGAGGCCGTGGGCCGGGGCCTGACAGCCGAAGAACAGGAGAAGCGCACCGAGATCCAGATCAAGGGCTACGCCGCAGTGGCCGGGGCCGCCAAGGGGTTCTTCAAGGAAAACTCCGACGGCTACAAGGCCTTGGAAGTCGCCGAGATCGCCTTCAGCACCATTCATACCCTCAACACGATCAAGGGGATGGCGCTCGAGACGACGTCGGCGGCTCACACTGCGGGGACGCAGGCGGCCAAGCAGGGGGCGTACGGCGCTACGGCCTACGCCCACGCCCTGGCTGATCTGCCGTTCCCGCTCAATTTGCTGGCGGGAGCGGCGGTTTTGGCGGCGCTGGTTCAGGCCGGGGCGGCCATCAAGGGCAAGCCCGGCGGTGGCGGCGGAGCCGCCCCCGGCGCCAATGACATGAAGACCCGCCAGGAGACTCAAGGCTCCGGCTCCGTCCGCGGCGACCCCAAGGCCAAGTCCGAGAGTCTGGAAAAGGCGCTGACCCACGCCCAGGCCTACGAGAACAAAGACCTCGAATACGGCAACGCCATGGTCCGGTCGCTGAAGTCGATCGACGACCAGATCGGCGCGGTGGCCGCCGCCTTGGCGCGGTCGTTCGGGGCCGGCGGCATGCTGAGCGCCGAAGGCCTGAGCCTGGGCAAGACCGGCTCGTCTCCGACGCTGTCGAACCTGGGCTTCTCGAAGTCCACGACCCGGACGCTGCAGGATCAAGGCATCCAGTTCAACGTCGCCAGCCTCGGCGACATCGTGAAGGGAAGCCTGTCCGGCTCGACCTATCAGCAGGTCCTGGAGAACACCAAGAGTAAGGTCTTCGGGATCACCTCCTCGAACAAGAGCAAGGTGATCACCGAAACTGCCGCCCTGGACGTCGATTTCCTCGACCAGGTCGGCAAGCTGATCGGCTCGCTGGGCAAGGGCGTCGCAGACGCGGCCATGGCTCTGGGGGCGACCGACGTCGAGGCGACCCTGGCGAAGTTCAAGGTCGACCTCGGCAAGCTGTCGTTCAAGGACATGACGGGCGCGCAGATCGAGGAGGCGTTGAACGCGGTCTTCGGCAAGCTGGGCGACGACATGGCCAAGGCGGCCGCGCCGACCATCGCCGAGTTCCAGAAGGTGGGCGAGGGGGCTTTCGAGACCCTGGTCCGCGTGGCGCGTCAGTACGAGGTGATCGACACCACGCTGAAATCCGTCGGCATGAAGCTCGGCGAGGTCGGCGTGGCCTCGCTGGGCGCGCGGGAACGGCTGGTCGAGCTGGTCGGCGGCCTCGACAACCTGACCGACCAGACCGCCTTCTTCGGCGAGCATTTCCTGACCGAGGACCAGCGCCTCGCGCCGGTCAAGGACACCGTCGCCGCCAAGCTGACCGAGCTGAAGCTGCCGACGAACCTGTCGCGCGAAGACTTCGCCAAGGCGGTTCAGAGCCAGGACGTTTCCACCGAAGCGGGGGCCACGCTCTACGCCGCCCTGCTGGCCCTGGCTCCGGCCTTCGACAAGGTGGCCACGGCCGCCGAAGCCGCCAAGGCGGCGATCGACGACCGGCGAACCTCGATCCAGGACCAGATCGACGAGCTGACTCTGTCGCCGGCCCAGAAGCTGGCCAAGGCGCGTGGTGTCGAAAAGGACGCCGTCGAGAAGCTGGACGCATCGTTGCTCCCCCTGCTCAAGTCCCTGTGGGACCTGCAGGACGCCGCCCAGAAGGCCGCCGAGGCGCAGGCCTTGGCCAACGACCGGTCCAGCGCCCGCGCCGACATGCTGGACGCGCAGGGGTTCACCGAACAGGCCAAGACCATCCGGCGTGACTTGGCCCTGCAGAGCGTCAAGGACCCGGAGCAGCAGGGCTACATGCGACGCACCTGGGCCGCCGAGGACGCCGCCGCCAAGGTGTCGGCGGCGCGCGACGTGCTGACCCAGGCCTACGAGAATGAGAAAACCGTCCTCGAGCAGACCAAGGACAAGTTCGATGCGCTGTCCAAGTCCCTGAAGGCGTTCAGCGCCAGCCTGTCGGACACGATCACCGGGGCCGATCTCGCCACGCGTTATCGGACGACCCGCGACAGATTCCAAACCACGGCGGCGCTCGCCCAAAAGGGCGATGAGAAGGCCCTGGAACGGCTGCAGGCCGAGGGCGAGGCGTTCACGGGCGCCGCGCGCGATTACGCCTCGACCAGTCTGGACTATCTGCGCGACGTCGGCCTAGTCCGCTCGGCCGTCGATGACGCGGCGGTCGCCGCCGACAACCAGGTCTCGATCGCCAAGCAGCAACTGGATACGCTCGAGAAGTCAGTCGAAGGACTGATCGCCATTAACGGCAGCGTGATCTCAGTCCAGCAAGCGATCGCCAATCTCCAGGCGGCCAATCAAGCCGCCGCGGGGGCTGGCGTGGTCTCGGTGGGCGGAATGTCGACTTCACCCGGCGGGACACAACCGTCGGCCCCGACGCAGGCCCAGAAGAGCCTCGCCAACGCCAACATGGCCTGGCTGCTCACCCATGGCATGCTCAGCGCGGCCAACGACACCAAACCGGACGACGCGACCAAGGCCTATATCGCCCTCGGGAACACCTACCAACCCGGTTACATGGACATCGTCAACACGCAGGGGATCAACGCCGCCAACGCGTTGGTCGACGCCGGCAAGCTGTCGTTCCTGCAGGGCGGTTCTCTGAACTTCGCCACCGGCGGCGGCTTCGAGGTCGGGGGCTCCGGCCCGCCGGACTCCAAGCTGTTCAACCTGGCCCTCAGCCCCGGTGAGGCGGTCAACGTCCAGCGCGCCGACCAGAAGGGCGACCAATCCCTCGTCACCGAACTGCGACGCCTGCGCGAGGAGCTCGCCGACCTGCGCGCCACCAGCGTCCGCATCGCCAACAGCAACGACAAGATGGAGCGCACCTTGACCAATGTCACCGAAGGCGGACGCGCCATGATGACCGAGGCGGCCGCCTGATGCGCGCCCTGCCTCCCATTCCCATCACGCCGGCCCTCCTGACCAGCACCTCCTGCGCCGAGCCTTCGGCGGGGGAGGCGGCCTGGGCCAGCGGAACCACCTACGCCATCGGCGACCGGGTGATCAGCACCACCACCCACCGGGTCTATGAGAGCCTGAAGGCCAGCAACGCCGGCAAGGATCCCACCCTGGCGGCCAACGCCTCCTGGTGGCTGAACGTCGGCCCGACCAACCGTTGGGCCATGTTCGACCTGCTGCGCAACACCGGTACGACCACGGCCTCGCCGCTGACCGTGTCGATCACACCCGGCCAGCGCGTCGACTCGATCGGCGTCGTCGGCATGGTCGCCGATACGGTCAGCGTCACCGTCACGGTGGCGGGCGCCACGGTCTACACGGCCTCGACCAACCTGCTGAACCGGCCGACCAGCGGCTGGTACGACTACTTCTTCGGCGCATTCCGCTACCGGCAGGAGTTCGCCCGCTTCGACCTGCCGCCCTACACCAACGCGGTCATCACCATCTCCCTGACCAAGGCGAACGGAAACGTCACCTGCGGCGGCGTGGTGCTGGGCTCGTCGGTCTATCTGGGCCGCACCCTGCACGAGGCCGAGAGCGACGCGCTGAACTTCTCGAAGATCGACCGCGACGACTTCGGGACCGCCACCCTGGTGCCGCGCCGCTCGGTGCCGCGCACCGTCCAGACCCTTCGCTGCAAGAAGACCGACGTCGATCGGATCCTGCAGCTGCGCGACGACCTCAACGCCACGCCGGCGCTGTGGTCGGGCCTGGACGACCAGGACAGCGGCTACTTCTCGGCCCTGCTCATCGTGGGTGTCTACAAGCGGTTCACGATCTCGATGGACCAGCCGGAAGACGCCCTGATTTCCCTCGAACTCGAAGAGGTCTGACCCCGTGCCCGCACAAATCACGGCGCTCCCCACGCCGCCCTCCACCAACGACCCCGCCAATTTCAACACCCGCGCTGACGCGTTCCTCGGCCAGATGCCGACGTTCGCGACCGAGGCGAATGCGCTGGCGGGGGAGGTGAACGGCCTGGCGGTCCAGGTCACCCAGGACAAGGCGTCGGCCGCGGGCTCGGCGGCCACCGCCACGACCAAGGCCTCGCTCGCGGCGGACCAGGTCACGCTGGCGGCCAATCAGGTCGCGCTCGCTGTGGGGCAGGTGACCCTGGCCACCACGCAGGCCGGCATCGCGACGACCAAGGCCAACGACGCCGCCGCGATCCTCGTACAGGTCCAGAACGTCGCCTCGGGCGTATCGTTCTCGACCAAGTCGCTGACCTCCAACGCAATCGCCGTCGGCACGAAGACCTGGACCGTCGACGTCGGCGAAAGCTTCGTCGAGGGCATGCCGATCTACGCCGTGGCGCATGGCGACCCCAGCCGGTTCATGGTCGGCGTCTGCACCTCGTACGTCGGCACGACGCTGACGGTTGCCGTCACCCAGACGTCGGCGGTCACCGGCACGATCAGCAACTGGGACATCAGCATCGGCGGCGTCCCGGGCGTCCCGGGGGCCGGCTTCCCCGCCGGCGGCGCGAGCGGTCAGCTGCTGCGCAAGAAATCCGGCGTCGATTTCGACACCGAGTGGGCGCCCGACACCGCCGGCAACCTCTTCACTTGGCAACAACAAGGGATCTGAATCATGGCCACCGCGCCCAACTACGCCTCGACCTCGCTTCCGCCCGACATCGTCCAGCTGACCGCCGCCAACGCCAATCGCGATGGCTCGGGCACGATGGTCAAGGTCGCCACCGGCACGGCCGCCGGGATCGTCACCGAACAGCTTCGCGTCACGGCCACCGGCGCGACCACCACGGGCATGATCCGGTTCTTCCTGTCGCTGAACGGCGGCACGTCGAAGTTCTTCCTGACCGAGGCCCAGGTGCTGCCGATGACACCGACCGGCACGACCCAAGCCTTCACCACGGTGGTCGATGCCCTGACCGGCCTCACGCTGCAGGGGACCACGACCGAGCTCTACGCGGCGACGAACAACGCAGAAACCTTCAACGTCATTCACCACAAGGCGGGGCTGTAAGCATGCCAATTCCAAGCAGTTCTAACCGCGGCGTCTTGGGCCGTATCGGCTCGACCTTGTCCGCTGGCGCCGGCGTCGCTTCGACGGCGACAGGCGCTTCGAGCAGCACCACGGTCTTTGTCACGGCTGGGGCCATACCTCCTGTCGGCTGGCTAGGGGTCTTCAGCACCGGCCGATACRTGACTTTCCTTGAAAGCGGCACGTTCACCGCGCCGATCTCCGGTTACTACCGCGTCCGTGTGCTGGGCGGCGGCGGGGCCGGCGCGACGATCAACGGTACGCAGAAACGTGCGACCGGCGGCGGCGGTGGCGGCTACACGATGGGCTTGGTTTGGCTGAATCAAGGCCAGAGCATCGCGGTTACAGTCGGCAAGGGCGGCTCCTGGGTCGCCGATGGTCAGCCGGGCAATGCCGGCGGAACCTCGTCCTTCGGGGCCTATCTTTCGGCGACGGGCGGCGCGGGTGGCGTCTGCGCGGACACCGCGGCGCTCGTCGGCGCGGCGGGCGGCGTGGGCACGGGCGGCAGCTTGATCAACGCCAGTGGCGGCAAGTCTGGCTCGATCGACGTCAATCCGGGGACTTCCGCTACGGGCGGCGGCGGCGCGGGCTCCCAGCTCGGCACTGGCGGCGATTCCGGTTCGATCAGCGGCAGCGTCAACAACGGCAACGCGGCGACGGGCGGTGGCGGCATCGGCGGCGTCGCCTCGTTCAGCGTTATACGTGGTGCGTCCCTGGCGACGGGAGGCGCAGGCGTGGCCGGCGTTTCCAGTCTGCTCTTCGGCGGCTTCGACCTGTTGTCCGTCGCGGCGGGCCAGCACGCTGCCGGAACCGTCAATTCCAGCGGCGCGGTCTTCCGTTTTCCCGGTGACGGCTTCGCGGGCGGCGGTGGCGGCCCCGGATATTCGACCAGCAACGCGGGCGCCGGCGGAACGGGCGCGGGTGGCGGCGCGCATGCCCAGTCGAACGGACAATCAGCCGGCGCCGGCGGCATTTTTGGTGGCGCCGGCGCATGCGCCGTGATCGGCGGCGGCGTCGCGCCGAAGCCCGGATTTGGCGGAGGCGGCGGCGCGGTCGCGGGCGCCAGCGGCGGGCAGTCAGGCGGTGGCGGCGACGGTCTCATCGTCGTCGAGTGGTAGAGCCCGGCCTGATGGCCGGAGGGTAGGAGCGTACAGTGGACATCCCCACAGCCATCGCCAAGTCGTGGCCGTATGTGATGGTGGCCGCGCCGGGGGTCTATGCGGCGGTCAAGGACCTCCTCGGTCGGCGGGCGATCGCCCGCAAGGCCGAGGCTGACCTGATGCAGATGGCGCAGGACGCCGCCTCGGGGGTGATCCACACCCTGCGCGAGGAGGCCGACCGCCTGGCGCACCGCCTCGAACAGGTCGAGGCCGAGCTGGGCGACCTGCGCCGCGAGCACAGCCGCATGATCCTCGACAAGGACGCCCGCATCGCCCTGCTGGAGGGCGAGAAGCGCCAGCTGGAGGCCAGGGTCGCGGCCTATCGCCGGATCCTGGCCGCCCATGGTTTGGCGGAAGAGCCGGCCATCGCCCCCGCGGCGGTCGGCTGACCGCCTGAACGTCCCACAAGAAGGAGCCTGCCCATGCCCACGCCCCCGGCGCGGGACGTTCCCGCTTGCGCGCTGGCGCTGATCCGGCGGTTCGAGGGGCTGCACGACGGCGATCGCGAGACCGCCGTGCTGGAGCCCCAGGCCGATCCGGTCGGCATCTACACGGTCGGCTGGGGCCATGCCCTGTTCGCCGGCGGCAAGCCGGTGAAGGACCGCGAGGCCGCCTACCGCCTGTGGCGCACGCGCTGGCCGGCGGGGATGGCTCGACCCGACGCCGACGCGCTGCTGAAGGCCGACGCCCAGGCCGTTTGCGACAAGGTCGTCGCCCTGTTTCCCCGGACACCGCTGACCGACGCCCAGCTCGGGGCGATGGTCAGCCTGGCTTACAATATCGGCGTCGGCGAGGTCGGCGGCGGGCCGGACTTCGCCGACAGCAGTGTGCGCCGGCGGCTGATCGCCGGCGACGTCCAGGGCGCGGCCGACGCCTTCCGGCTGTGGCGCTACGCCGGCGGCCGCGAGCTGCCGGGCCTGGCCGCCCGCCGCGAGGCCGAGCGGGCCGTCTTCCTCAATCAAGGAGCTTTGCGATGAAACACGTCATCGGCCCCGTTGCGGGCCTGCTGCTGACCGTAGGCCTGTCGGCCTGCGCCGGTCTGGCCGCCGATCCGCTCACCCTGGCCCAGGCCGTCCGGATCCTGAACGAGGGTTGCGAGCGGAGGGTCGACCTCACCGTCGACAAGGGCCAGCCGGGCGGCGGCTCGCTGAAAGTGACCCGCGCCTGTCCGCCTCTCGCCGAGCCGCCCGCCGTTCCCAAACCCTAGAACTGGGACGGATAGGCCTTGGCCGTCTTGGCGTCGTTGTAGAGAGCGCCCGGGCAGTCGACGGCGTAGGTGTTGGCGGTCTCGGCCAGATAGGGGCCGCGGCCGGCGTCGCCGTTCAGCGCGCGGCACGAGACGGCGGTCTTGTAGACCACCGCGCCGTCGCGGCTGAGGTCGCTCATGAAGATGTCGAAGGCCAGGTCCATCAGGCCGCGCGTGGCCGCCAGGCGCCGGGTGCGGCCGTTGAAGGTGGTGGTGATCTCGTCGGCGGCCGACACGTCACGAGAGACCGGGACCGGACCGGCGGCCGCGCCGGCCGCGCTGATCGCCCCGCCGGCCAGCATGGCCTCGAGGTCCTGGAACCGGCCGGCGGCGGTCCCGACCGCCAGGGCCGTGGCGAAGGCCGCGTCGGCGCCGGCTCCGGTGCGATACGGGCCGCCGATCAGGCCGGCCTGGACCGCGCCGACCAGGCCGGCATAGGGGGCGTCGGCGATGGAGACGATCAGGTTCTGGTTGACGTAGTAGCCCAGGGCCACGCCGCCGATCGCGCCGCCGGGCAGGGCGATCACTCGGTCCTTCGACGCGCCCAGCGGGCCGGCGATCGCGGCGCGGGCGATTTCGGGCGTGACGCCGGTCCAGCGCGCCTCGTACGAGGCCTCGATGGTCTTCTCGCGCACGATGTCGCCCGTGCGCCAGCGCACCAGACGGAAGGTGACGCGGGCCGAGGCCAGCTTGTCGCTGCCCAGCCAGACGTTGGGGCCGCGCAGCTCTTCGAAGCTCGTGTACAGCATGTACTCGGCGTCGAGGCGGCTGGGGGCCAGCATCTCGGCGTGGCGCAGGTGGTCGTTCAGGCTCTCGACGACCTGGACGCGGGTTGGCCGGGTGGTGATCACCGCGCCGCCGTCGAACCAGCGGAATTCGGGGGCGCCCTCAACGGCCTGGACGGCGACGTTGCGGTAGTAGGCGCGGGCCGGCGCGGCCTTGGCCACGGACAGCGGCGGCATCGGCGGCTGGCGCAGGGCGGCGACGTCGTCGCGGGTGGCGCAGGCGGCCAGCAGGCCGGCGCTGGCCAGCAGGACGGCCAGACAAATGGACTTGGTCGACATCGATGCGCTCCCCCAGATCGGCGCGCACTATCGGGCTCAATCTTAAAGAGAGACTGAATACTGAAGCTTTGAGCACAAAAAGAACCCCTGTCGGCAGGACCGACAGGGGGCTTGCAGGCCTAGGGGAAGGTTTAAGCGACTAGAACTTGTAGTTGAGGCCGACCAGGAAGGTGCGGCCGTAGTTCTGGTAGTCGATGACCTGGCGCGGGTCGTTGTTCTGGTAGGTGACGAACGGCTCGTTGGTCAGGTTGTTGACCTGGGCCAGCAGCGACAGGCCGTTCATCGGGCCGTCGTCGAAGGTGTAGCCGACCTGGCTGTCGACCACGGACTCGCCCTTGACCATCCGGTAGTTGCGGCCGTTGCCGAAGCCGGAGACCTCGCCCAGGAACTTGGAGCGGTAGCGGTCGCTGACCCGGAACGAGAAGCCGTTCTTCTCGTAATAGACGGTCAGGTTGGCCACCTTCTTCGACAGGCCCGGGATCGGCGCGGTCTTGTCGCTGGGGCTCGGCTGGATCGAGCTGTCGGTGTACGAGGCGCTGAAGGTGGCGCCGAAGCCGTCCAGGATCGGGGTCAGCAGCGCGCCCGGCATCGAGGCGGCGAACTCGACGCCCTTGACCGTACCGCCCTTGCCGTTCTGCGGCGTCGTCACCAGGCCTTGGCGCGTGGCCGGCTCCGGATTGCCGCCGGTCGGGAAGCCGGTGAAGTCGAACACGACGCTCTGGTCGTAAACGTAGGTCTTCAGGTCCTTGTAGAAGGCGGCCAGCGAGATGTAGGCCTGACGGCCGAAATACTTCTCGTACGACACGTCATAGGCGTCGGCGCGCCAGGGCTCGAGCTCGGGATTACCGCCCGTGCCGCTCCACGGCGAGAAGTTGATGTTGGTGTTGCCCGCCTTGGCCGGATCGAAGCTGAAGGTCTTGCTGGCGCGCATCTGGTCCATCCGCGGACGGGCCAGGGTGCGGGCGATGGCGAAGCGCAGGCTCTGCTCGTTGGGCAGGGCGAACCGCAGGTTCACGCTGGGCAGGAAGTCGACGTACTTCTTGCCGCCCGACAGGTTGGCGCGGGTCACGCCCGCGCCGGTGCCGCTGGCGCCCAGGGCGGTCGAACCCTGGTCGGTGTGGACGATCTGGAAGCCGAAGTTGCCGGTCACCGGCACGCTGCCGACGGCGGCGTCGATATTGGCCTTCACATAGCCGATCGCGACCTTCTCCTCGACGTCCCAGCTCTTGACCAGCACGTCCGAATTCGGGTTGCGGACCAGGTCGTACGTTCCGCCCTTGATCAGGGCGAACGGGTCGTAGCTGACCATGCCGGGGATGCCGATGAAGCCCAGCGAGGTCGTGCCGACGATGGCCGACGACGGGATCGTCACGCTGGCCGGCGAACCCTTCACGCGCAGGAACCATTCGTCATTGACGAGGCCCTTGGAGCGTTCGCTGTAGTTGAAGCCGACCTCGAAGCTGGACAGGCCGTCGTCCAGGGCGCGGGTGGCCGACAGGCGGACCGCCTTCAGCTCGTCCTCGATGGTCGGCTGGTTCAGATAGCCGTCCTGGCCGCCGGCGATGATGTCGCTGCCCCAGCCCTGCGAGCTGGTCAGCTTGATCAGGCTGGCGTCGGCGTAGTTCAGGGTCGACTTGAAGATCGCCACGCCGTCGTCGTTCATCGCGAACGTCATGTTGTCGGTGGCGCCCGTACCCGAGCGGCCGGTGCCGGCGTAGGTCTCGAGGATCTGGTCGGTGCGCTCGACCTTCGAGTAGGACAGGTCGCTGACCAGGGTCCAGGCGTCGCCGACCTGCAGCTTGTTGTTCCAGCCGACCGACTTGATCGTGGCGTCACGGTCGTTGCCGTCGTTGCGGACCACGCCCTTGACGCCGTTGAAGGTCCCGCTGGTGACCATGCCGGCCGTGGCTTGGGCGTTGGTCAGCGGCACGCCGCCCCAGACCAGCGGCAGCTCGATGCCGCGCTGGATCTGGTGGTTCTTGAACTCCGAATAGAAGACGTCCAGCGACGAGGTGAAGGCGTCGGTGGGCGCGAACTCCAGGACGCCGATGACGCCGTTGCGCTTCAGCATGCTGGACTGCACGTACGGCTTGGCGCCGCCGATCACCAGGTTGCCGGCGGCGTCGGTGGGATAGCCCCAGGCGTTCCAGCGCTCGGCCTGATAGGGCGATTCCATGTGGGCGTAGCCCAGGGCCAGGCCCAGCTTACCGTCCATAAACTGGTCGATATACGAGACCGACAGGCGGTTGCCGTGCGCCTTGGTGCCGGCGTTCAGCGCGCCGATGTCGTTCCACTCGTAGCGGGCGCCGACCGCGAAGGCGCGCTTGCCGAAGGCCAGCGGACGGACGGTGCGCATGTCGGCGGTGCCGGCCAGGCCCTGGCCGATCAGGCCGGCGTCCGGCGTCTTGTAGACGACGACGGCGCTCAGCAATTCCGACGGGTACTGGTCGAACTCGACGCCGCGGTTGTCGCCGGTCGAGACCTGCTCGCGGYCGTTCAGCAAGGCGGTGGTGAAGTCGGGCGCCAGGCCCCGGATCGAGATGACCTGCCCGCGGCCGTCGAGGCGCTGGGCGGTCAGGCCGGGCAAACGTGCGATCGACTCGGCGATCGACACGTCGGGCAGCTTGCCGATGTCTTCGGCCGAGACCGCTTCGACGATCGAGGTCGAGCTCTTCTTCAGCGTGATGGCGCCTTCGATGCCGCGACGGATGCCGGTGACGACGATCTCCTCGACCTTCGAGTCGTCCTGCGCGGCCGGGGTGGCGGTCTGGGCCTGGGCCGAGCCGGTCATGGCGAACGCCAACGCCAGGCCCGTGGCCCCGCCGGCCATCAGCCAAGCGCGGCGGCGCGAAAATTGAGTGCTCATGAAGTCCCTCCCTGTCCGGCTCTGCGCGTTTGGTGTCGTGCGGCGGGCCGTTGGTGCAAACTACTGCAAATTAACGGGCTGTAATCAACCCAAAAAATCGCAAACCGGTGGGTGCTGGTTCCGTGGCTGCACCGGAATCACGCCGCCTGTGGCTTCCTTGCGCCACCTGTATGATAGGTCTGTATGTCGAAATGGCTGCAAATCGCCCCAAGACGGTGGATTGACAGGGCGCGGTCGGTTCTGCAAATTCTTGCAAAGAAATGCAAAGGCGACCCGGTTTTCGAGGTCGCCGTGAGGGGGAGGGATTGATGTCGGCCTTGCTGCCCTGGCGACGAACGCTGCTGGCCATGACGGCCCTGGGCGCGCTGGCGACGGCTGCTTCCGCCGCTCCGGCTCCCTACCTGCAACGCAAGCCGCAGGACGAGGTGATCTACTTCGTCCTGCCCGACCGTTTCGAGAACGGCGACGCCGCCAACGACCACGGAGGCTTGAAGGGCGGGCCGCTGGTCGACGGCTTCGACCCGGCGCGGGCCGGCTTCTATCACGGCGGCGACCTCAAGGGCGTGACCCGGCGCCTCGACTACATCCAGGGCCTGGGCGCGACGGCTGTATGGCTGGCGCCGATCTTCACCAATCGCGCGGTGCAGGGCTCCCCGGGTCACGAGTCGGCGGCGCACCACGGCTACTGGATCACCGATTTCACCGACGTCGATCCGCACCTGGGGACCAAGGCCGACTTCAAGGCCCTGGTCGACGCGGCCCACGCCCGGGGCATGAAGGTCTATATGGACATCGTCGTGAACCACACGGCCGACGTCATCCAGTACAAGGAATGTCCGGACAGCCGCTGCGCCTATCGCGGCGTCGCCGACTATCCGTATGTCCGCCAGGGCGGCCTGGGCGGCGCGCCGATCAACGACGGCTTCGACGGCAAGGACTTCAGCAAGCTCAAGCGGACCGACTGGGCCTACACGCCATACGTCCCGGTCGGGCAGGAACACGTCAAGAAGCCGGAGTGGCTGAACGATCCGATCTACTACCATAACCGCGGCGACGGCACGTTCGCGGGCGAGAGCTCGCTGCTGGGCGACTTCGCCACGCTGGACGACGTGTTCACCGAGAACCCGCGCGTGGTGGCGGGCTTCATCGAGGTCTATGGCGCCTGGATCGACCAGTTCGGGATCGATGGGTTTCGCATCGACACCGCCCGCCACGTGAACCCCGAGTTCTGGCAGGCCTTCGTCCCGGCCATGCTGGCCCGCGCCAAGGCCAAGGGCATCCCCAACTTCCACATCTTCGGCGAGGTGTTCGACCCTGACGTCGCCGCCCTGGCCCGCCACACCCGTGTCGATAAGCTGCCGGCGGTGCTGGACTTCGCGTTCCAGTCGGCGGCGACCGACGTCGCCATCGGCCGCGCCGGGACCGACCGGCTGGCCACGGTCTTCGCCGGAGACCCGGTCTATGAAGGCGGCGAAGCGACGGCGCGGCAGCTGCCGACCTTCCTGGGCAATCACGACATGGGCCGCATCGGCTGGTTCATGCTGAAGGCCAAGCCGGGGATCGGCGACGACGAGCTGCTGGCGCGTGTCACCCTGGCCAACGCCCTGATGCTGACCGCGCGCGGCGCGCCGACGATCTATTACGGCGACGAGCAGGGCTTCACCGGCGACGGCGACTATGCCGATAGCCGCGAGGACATGTTCGCGAGCCAGGTCGCCAGCTACAACGACAACCGCCTGGTCGGCTCGCGCGCCAAGGGGCCGTTTTCGGCGTTTCGAACCGACAGTGTCCTCTACGGCCGCATCGCCGGACTGGCGAAGCTGCGCAGCGCCACGCCCGCGCTGCGCGACGGCCGGCAGGTGGTCCGCTACGCTGGCGACAAGCCCGGCTTGCTGGCCTTCTCGCGCCTGCTGGCGGGAACCGAGGTGCTGGCCGTCTTCAATACGAGCGACAAGCCGATCAAGGCCCAGGTTCCGGTCGAGGCCGGCTCCGCCGCCTGGCGGGCCCTGCACGGCGCCTGCGCCGCGACGGCCAGCGCGCCCGGCAGCTATGCGACCGAGCTGGCGCCGCTCGACTACATGATTTGCGTTTCCGAGGGACGATAGTGACCGTTGAAGTTCTTGTTCGCCCCGGCGCGGAGATGTCGATGAACGCCGAATGGTGGCGCGGCGCCGTCATCTATCAGGTCTATCCGCGCAGCTTCGCCGACTCGAACGGCGACGGCGTCGGCGACCTGCCGGGTGTCACGGCCCATCTCGACCACATCGCCTCGCTGCGCGTCGACGGGGTGTGGCTGTCGCCGTTCTTCACCTCGCCGATGAAGGACTTCGGCTACGACGTCTCGGACTATCGCGACGTGGATCCGATCTTCGGGACCCTGGCCGACTTCGACGCCCTGATCGCCAAGGCCCACGCCCTGGACCTGAAGATCATCATCGACCTGGTGTTCTCGCACACCTCGGACGAGCATCCGTGGTTCGCCGAGAGCCGCCAGGACCGGACCAACGCCAAGGCCGACTGGTTCGTCTGGGCCGACGCCAAGCTCGACGGCACGCCGCCCAGCAACTGGCAGTCGGTGTTCGGCGGCCCGGCCTGGACCTGGGACGCCCGCCGCGGCCAGTACTACATGCACAATTTCCTGGCCTCGCAGCCGCAGCTGAACCTGCACAATCCGGCGGTCCAGGAGGCCCTGCTGGCCGTCACCCAGTTCTGGATCGACAAGGGCGTGGACGGCTTCCGCTTCGACGCCATCAACTTCTCGATGCACGATCCGAAGTTCACCGACAATCCGCCGCTGCCGCCGGGCGGCAAGCGCACGCGGCCGTTCGACTTCCAGGACAAGATCCACAACCAGAGCCACGCCGATATCCCCAAATTCCTCAGCCGCCTGCGGGCGCTGACCGACGCGAACGGCGGGCGGTTCTCGGTGGCCGAGGTCGGCGGCGACCACGCCGACCGCGAGATGAAGCTGTTCACGGCCGGCGACGACCGGCTGAACAGCGCCTATGGCTTTCTCTATCTCTACGCCGACAAGTTGACCGGCGACATGATCCCCCAGGGCGCGGCGATGTGGCCGGGCGCGGACGGGGAGGGCTGGCCGTCCTGGACCTTCTCGAACCACGACGCCCCGCGCGCGGTGTCGCGCTGGGCCGAGGGCCGCGACCGCAAGGCCTTCGCCGAGATGTGCCTGCTGCTGCTGATGGGCCTGCGCGGCAATGTCTTCGTCTACCAGGGCGAGGAGCTGGGCCTGCCCCAGGCCCATGTGCCGTTCGAGCGTCTGCAGGATCCGGAAGCGATCGCCAACTGGCCCCAGACCCTGGGTCGTGACGGCGCCCGCACGCCGATGCCGTGGACGTCGGGCGTGCTGAATGCCGGCTTCTCGGCGGTCGAGCCCTGGCTGCCGGTCGATCCCGAGCACCTGCCGCTGGCGGTGGACGCCCAGGAGGCGGACCCGACCTCGACYCTGCACGTGGCGCGCCGCCTGATCGCCCTGCGCCGGACCTATCCGGCGCTGCGCACCGGAAGCATCAGCTTCGTCGACACCAATAGCCCGCTGCTGATCTTCCAGCGCGGCGAGGGGGCGGACGCGCTGCTGCTGGCCTTCAACCTGGGGCACGAGACGGTGACGTGGTCGCTACCGGACGGCTGGGCGATGGCCGATGGCGTCAATCTGGGCGGCGAGGGCGAGATGCCGCCGTGCGCAGGGCTGGTGGCGCGGCGGGGTTAGAGGCGATCGACGCCGCCCGGCTCAGCGAAAAGCCGGCGGATCGGCGGGCGGGCAGAGATCGGCCGGCGACCGGCCCGGCCAAGTCACGCGTACGCAATCCGGACCCAGATCCCGCCACGCGGCGCCGCTGAAATTGGCTGCCAGCACCCGGCCGTCGGCATAGGTCGCCTGCTGCACGAGACGGTCGGGCGTCAGCCAGCGGAAGCCCGTCAAGGCGACGGGCGCGCCCACCCCATGGGCTTGGCGGAAGTCGTCCTGCGCCGCCTTCAGCCACGGGCCGACGCGGGCCAGTTCGCGCCGGTCGAGGTTCCACATCGTCGGCGCGCCGTAGAGCAGGGACCGCGCGAAGCGGCGGCGCGTCTCGCCGGCGACCTTCATCAGGCCGAACTCCCAGCGATCGGCCGCGACGACGGAGTCGTGGAACACGGCCTCGAACAGCGGCAAACGGTCGGCGGCGCCGAACAGAGCGCGCGCCTCGTCGGCGGTTGGCGTGAAGGGCGCGAAGAAGCGGCTCGGCCGGTCCGCAGGCCAGTAGGCGCCGAAGCGGTCCTTGTCGCCCTGCACGGGCCAGGCGGCCGAGACATGGGCCTGGGCGGTTCCGTGGGAATAGTGCGTGACGCCGCTGCTCCAGGCGGTGACGTTCTCCGAGCCCAGCACCAGGTGGAACCGGTCGATCGCCATCGCCAGGCGGGTCAGGCGGTGGGCGCGGTCCTGGGCCATGGACATCGGGTGGTCGGGGCTGTGATCGTCGTAGAACTCGCCGAACGCGTCGACGTCCACGAAGACCTGGCTGGCGCCGTTCGCGATGTGGTCGGCATAGCGCGAGGCGGGGCTCGGCGGACCGCGATGCCGGGCGATCGCCTCGCTCGACATCTCGCAGCCGCGACCGGCGAAGCCCGTGACGATGCGCCCGCTGGCGTCGCGAACGCAGCCGGAGGGATAGAGGTCGTCGCTCCAGATCGAGGATGGCGTGTCGGCCGTCTTTTCGGGCTGGCCATTGTCGAAGGCCTCATAGGGGCCGGCGAGAAAGCCCAGCGCGTGAGCGCGGACCAGATAGGCGCGGCCGACCACGTGCTTCTGGGTGCGAGGATCCTGGTCGTAGCTCAGCACGAGGCGATCGACGCCGAGCGTCTTGAGGTCGTCGAGGAAGGCCAGGTCGCGGCCGTCGCCCCAGACATAGGCCTGCGGCGCGCCAAATAGGCGGGGAAGGCCGGGCGTGGCTTTCTCGGCGAAGGTCTTGAGCTGGCCGCGCGCCTTCAGGAGCTGGCGATAGAACAGGGCCGGGGCCAGCGGTTCGGCCGGCCGGAGCGCGAACAGCAGGTCCAGCGTCTCGGCGCCGTCGCCGAACGCGTGGGTGAGGCGCGCCTGCAACCCGTCCTGATCACGCAGGCACAGCGCTGACAGCAGGCCGTCGCCGAGCGCATAGGTGACCGCGTGCGTCTCGGTGAGGTGGCTCCAGGCGGGAAACGACAGCAGGGTCGTGCCACCCAGGCAGTGCTCGCGCTTGTGGGCCGCGCGCCAGAACGGGTCGGCGACCCCGAAGGCCATGCCCTCGCCGTCGGGGATCAGCCATGTCCCGGCCGTCACGGCGGGCAGCGGCCAGGCCAGGCTGGAGCCCTTGGCGGCGGAAATCGTCAGGCGCAGGGCGTCGCCCTCGGCGGACACCGTGACGATGCGTCCCGTGGCGTCGGTCCAGCGCCAGCCGGCGCCGTCCGGCGCGACCGCCACGGCCTCGGYGGCGTGCAGCGGCGGCATGACGGCCACGGGCGCGGCGTTATCGGGCCGGGCCTCGACCGCCAGCGTGGCGGGGTCGACCGCATAGGTGACCGCGCCGGCGCGCAAGGTGAGCGGGGCGGCCATCGTCGCCGAGGCCGCCAGGCTGGCGAGCAGGGCGAGAACGAAGGGCGTGCGGGCGAGCGTCATCGGGGCAGGCTGACAGAAACCGCGCCCGCCCGCCAACCGGAAGTAGATTATCCCCCGCAGCTCTCGCGGATGATCAGGTCCGTCGGCACCCGTTCGGACCGGCTGGCGCGCTCGCCGCTGTCGAGCAGCTTGGACACCATCAGCCGCCCGGCCTTGTTGGTGTCCTGGGCGATGGTGCTCAGCGCCGGGCTGGCGTAGCGGCTGAACGGCACGTTGTCGAAGCCCATCACCGAGACATCGCCCGGCACGGACAGGCCCGCGTGCTTCAAGGCGCGCATCGCCCCCAGCGCGATCAGGTCGGACGCCGCCACGACGCCGTCGAACTTCACGTCGTGATGGATCAGCGAGTCGACGGCGGCCTCGGCCGACTCGACCTCGAAGTGGGCCGGGACGATCAGCTCGGGATCGACGCCCAGCTTGGCGTGCTCGAGCGCGTCCAGATAGCCGCGATGACGTTGCATGGCCTCGGGCGCCTCGGTGTCGCCCAGGAACACGATGCGCCGACGGCCCAGGCGCTGCAGGTGCAGGGTGGCGCGGCGGCCGCCCATCACGTTGTCCGAGCCGACCGAGCAATAGTTCTGATCCGGCAGCTGCGCGCCCCAGACCACGAAGCGGTTCTCGGTCTCGGCCAGGCGGTTGAAGGCCGCGTGCAGCGAGCTCTGGCCCAGGAAGATCACCCCCTCGGCCCGGYTGGTGGTCATGGCCGCCGACAGATCCTCGAAATTGGTCGGGGCGATGTGGCTGAGGATCACATCGCAGCCGCGTTCCCGGGCGGCCTCGCCGACGCCAGCCAGCAGCTCCAGGAAGAACGGGTCCGACATGCTGCTGCCGCGGCCTTGCGGACGAGGCGTGACGATCGCGATCGTCGCCTCGGCCCCGATCGGGCCGGCCGGCATGTAGCGGCGGAACGGATAGTCCATCTCGCGCGCCAGCTTCCAGATCAGCTGCTTGGTGCGCTTGTTGACGGCCGGGCTGTCGTTGAGGGCCCGCGAGGCGGTCGAGATCGAAACCCCCGCCAGCTTGGCCAGGTCCTCCAGTCGCGTCGCCCCCTTGGTCACTTTTACGCCGTCCCTAATGCAAAGATTTCTGCAAACTTTTTCAGTCGCCCATAAGGCGCCGTTCGGGCCGGTTTGCAAGCGGGGCGGCGGAAATCCGGCCGTGCAAACTCTTGCAAATTATCCCGCGTCCTTGTCCAGGGCGATCAAGTCGAAAAGACCGGCGACGTCGAGTTTCTAGCCAACATCTCCAATCATGCATGGATTTATCGTTGCGCGCCTCGATGGCGCGTGCGCAAATGCCCGCCAAGTCAGTCTATGAAAAAACTTGCGAACCAGCCGGCGTAACCGGCGGTCGGAACGGGGTGGAGGATCCATGGCCAGGCAGAGGCTCAAGTTCCTGCAGATCTGGAACATGTGCTTTGGCTTCTTCGGAATCCAGATCGGTTTCGGCCTGCAGAACGCCAACACCAGCCGCATCTTCCAGACCCTGGGCGTCGATGTGAACCACCTGGCGATCCTGTGGATCGCCGCGCCGGCCACCGGCCTGCTGGTCCAGCCGATCATCGGTCATCTCAGCGACAAGACCTGGGGGCGGCTGGGCCGTCGCCGGCCCTACTTCTTCTGGGGCGCGATCCTGACCACCCTGGCCCTGCTGGTCATGCCCAACTCGCCCACCCTGTGGGTGGCGGCCGCGGCGCTGTGGATCATGGACGCCTCGATCAACATCACCATGGAGCCGTTCCGGGCCTTTGTCGGCGACAACCTGCCCGACGACCAGCGCGCCGTCGGCTACGCCATGCAGAGCTTCTTCATCGGCCTGGGCGCGGTGCTGGCCTCGGCCCTGCCGTGGATGCTGACCAACTGGTTCCACGTCGCCAACACCGCTCCGGCCGGCCAGATCCCCGACGCGGTGCGGATCGCCTTCTACGCCGGCGGCGCGGGCCTGCTGCTGGCGGTGCTGTGGACCGTCTTCACGACCAAGGAATACAGCCCCGACCAGCTGGACGCCTTCGAGACCGCCGAACGCGCCGAGGCCAGCTGGAGCCCGCACGAGGAGCCCGAGCCCTCGGTCAACGCCTATTTCGGCCTCGCCGCCGGCGGCCTGCTGGGCGGCGCGGCCCTGGCCCTGATCGTCTGGCGCGCGGGGCTGGAGAAGGAGCTCTACGTCCTGGCCGGTTTGCTGGCCGTGTTCGGCGTGATGGGCATCGTCGGCGTGCGCCTGAAGCGGCGCGGCCAGACCCGCAACGGCTTCTCCGAGGTGCTGGAGGACTTCTTCCGCATGCCCAAGACCATGCGCCAGCTGGCGGTGGTGCAGTTCTTCTCGTGGTTTGGCCTGTTCGCCATGTGGATCTACACGACCCCGGCGGTGGCGGCGGTCCACTTCCACGCCGTCGACGCGACGTCCAAGGCCTACAATACCGGCGCCGACTGGGTGGGCGTGCTGTTCGCCGTCTACAACGGCGTCGCGGCCCTGGCGGCGCTAGTCATCCCGCTGATGGTCCAGGCCACCAACCGCCGGGTCAGCCACGCCGCCTGCCTTCTGCTCGGCGCCCTGGGCCTGTTGTCGTTCCTGCTGATCCGCGAGCCCGGCCTGCTGTGGATCGGCATGATCGGCGTCGGCTTCGCCTGGAGCTCGATCCTGTCGGCCCCGTACTCGATCCTGGCCGGAGCCCTGCCGGCGCGGAAGATGGGCGTCTATATGGGCATCTTCAACTTCTTCATCGTCATCCCGCAGCTGTTGGCCGCGACGGTGCTGGGCCTGCTGCTGAAGAGCTTCTTCGGCGGCCAGGCGATCTGGGCCCTCGTCCTGGGCGCGGCCTCGTTCGCGATCGCGGCGGCCGCGACCTTCGTGGTCGAGGACACCGATGCCGGCAAGCCGGCCTGAACCCTTCTTCGTTTTCCTTCCAGCCTGACGAGTCCTCGCCATGCGCAGCCTGAAACTCCTCGCCCTGGCCTCGGCCGCCCTGTTGACCGCTGGCGCGGCGCACGCGGCTCCGGCCACCACCTGGGCCTATGCGGCCAAGACCGGCGTCGGCGCCTCGTATGAGGCCTATGTCGATGGAGCCTACAAGGCCGGCGGCAAGACCGGGGCGGTGTCCAAGGTCTGGTTCTCGATCGCCGACGGCGTGCTGACCGAGACCATGTACGGCCTGATCCACGAGGCCCAGATCAAGCAGATGCGCATCGCCGTCCAGACCGCCACCGGCCTGGCGGTCGAGGGCGCGGACACGACGTCCAAGACTGAATATCTGCACGTCGACACCGCCGGCCGGCCGCTGTCGCCGGCCTACAAGATCACCACCACCGACAAGCAGGGCCGCTTCGTGATCGAGAAGCGGATCTTCACCGATCCCGACCGCAACGCCCTGTTCGTGCGGGTGACCATCAAGGCGCTGAAGGGGCCGGTGACCCCGACCCTGGTGCTGGAGCCGCACATGGCCAACACCGGCGGCGGCGATACGGGCGCGGCCTCGGCCACGGCCCTGACCGCTTACGAGGGCAAGGCATTCCTGAGTCTGAAGGGGGGCAAGCCCTTCGCCAAGGCTGGCGCCAGCGTGCTGAAGGACGGCGACGCGCTCGCGGGCCTGAAGGCCACCACCACCTCGGCCAAGGGCGCGATCGTCCTGACCGGCCAGCTGCCGGCCGTGGCCAAGGACGCGACCTTCGACTTCGCGATCGGCTTTGGTTCCGACGCCAAAGTCGCTGACGAGAGCGCCGCCGCCGCGCTGAAGACCGGCTATGCCGAGGTGCTGGCCCGCTACAACGGCGAGGGCGCGCGGGTCGGCTGGGAGGACTATCTGGCCTCGCTGACCGAACTGCCGCGCCTGCGCGAAGCCTCGGAAGACGGCGGCAAGCTGGTCCAGGCCTCGGCTTTGATGCTGAAGGTCCAAGAAGACCGCACCCACGCCGGCGCCCTGATCGCCTCGCTGTCCAACCCGTGGGGCGACACGGTGGACGCCACCCAGTCCTCGACCGGCTACAAGGCGGTCTGGCCGCGCGACTTCTACCAGTGTGCCATGGCCTTGGCGGCGCTGGGCGACAAGCAGACGCCGCTGGCCGCCTTCCACTATCTGCCGACCGTACAGGTGGGCGCGAAGACCCCCGGCAACAAAGGCGACGGCGGCTGGTTCCTGCAGAAGTCGCACGTGGACGGCACGCCCGAATGGGTCGGCGTCCAGCTGGACCAGACGGCCATGCCGATCATGCTGGGCTGGAAGCTGTGGAAGCTGGGCTGGCTGCCGGACGCCGAGCTGAAGGCCTACTACGGCAAGATGCTGAAGCCCGCCGCCGACTTCCTGGTCAAGGGCGGCAAGGTGAACCTGGGCTGGAACACCGGCACGATCGTCCCGCCGTTCACCCAGCAGGAGCGCTGGGAAGAGCAGGGCGGCTATTCGCCCTCGACGACCGCCGCCGTGATCGCCGGCTTGGTCGTGGCCGGCGACATCGCGGAAGCCGCGGGGGACAAGGCCTCGGCCGCGCTCTATCGCAAGACCGCCGACGACTATTCCGGCAAGGTCGAGGCCCGCATGGTCACGACCAAGGGATCGTTCGGCGACGGCCACTACTATCTGCGCCTCAACAGCGACCAGGACCCGGACAACAAGAGCAAGGTCGAGGAGCGCAATGGCCAGCAGGCCGCGCCGGAAGACCGGATCCTGGACGCCGGCTTCCTGGAACTGGTCCGCTACGGCGTGCGCCGGGCCGACGATCCGGCCATCATGGCGACCCTGCCCAAGCTGGACGACGAGGCGATGGAGGATCTCTATCGCGTCCGTTACAGCTTCAAGTTCCCAGGCGTCGAGGGCAGCTTCCCCGGCTGGCGTCGCTACGGCGTCGACGGCTATGGCGAGGACACCAAGGCCGGCGCCAACTATGGCGCCGACAACCAGATGCGCCCGGGCCAGCGCGGCCGGGTGTGGCCGATCTTCACCGGCGAGCGCGGCCACTACGAACTGGCGCTGGCCGGTCTGTCGGGCAAGCCGGACGCGGCGGCGCTGAAGACGATCCGCGACACCTATGTCCGGGCCATGGAGCTGTTCGCCAACGAGGGCCTGCTGATCCCCGAACAGGTCTGGGACGGCGTCGGGGTCGACAGCCCCCACGGCTACACGCGCGGCGAGGGCACCGACTCCGCTACGCCGCTGGCCTGGAGCCACGCCGAATACGTCAAGCTGCTGCGCTCGGTCAGCGACGGCCAGGTCTGGGACAACTACGCCCCGGTGAAGGCGCGGTTCGCGCGGTAGGGGCGCCATTCCAGCGTCGTCGCCCCAAGGCCAGTCAGGTTCAGGCCCTGCCCAGAACGCTATCCGGCTCCAGTTGCCGACGCAGATGTTGAACGGACGCCCGGCATTCGCAGGCGCCTGTCTCTAGGCCCTTACGATCCAGGATCTTCACCGAACCGCGCGTATAGCGGATCAGGCCTTGCCTCTGAGCGGCCATGGCGATGCGAGTGATCGCCGTGCGCGACACCCCCAGCATGACGGCGAGAAACTCCTGTTTCAGGGGCATGTCATCGAGCCCGCCAGACAGGTCCTGGCACTCCAGGAGCCAGCGGTTGAACCGCTCCTTGACCTTGTGCAGCCCATGGCAAGCGATGGCCTGCCGGCTTTCGGCTTGCAGCAGTTCGACCTGTCGATGGACCGCCTTGCGCATGGGGACGCTGTCGTCGAAGGCTCGCCGGTAGGCCACGGCGCGGAGGCGATAGGCCTTGCCTGGAATCTGAACGATGACCCGGCTGTACATGGTGCCGCTGCCCAGGGCCTCGACGAAACCCACGCCGCCCTCCCGGCCAACGATTGAGGTCTCCAGCGCCGCGCCGGAAACCATCACGGTGATCAGGGACAGCAAGCCCACTTCCGGCAGATAGACCCAGTCGATCGGGTCCTCCATCTCGTAGAGCACCTGGCCGACAGTCAGATCGACGAGCTCAAGATGCGGTCGCAGCTCCTCCAGGTCTTTCTTCGACAGCGACCGCAGCAGCGCATTGTCGGGAGAGAACCCGGTCATGGAGACATCCTCGACCCTGGCGGCGCGTATGACGCGTCTTTCCGGGCCTCAACCATAGCGGCTGGAGGTTGCGCCCGTTCCGCTATGTGCTCGCGGTGACAGACCGCCCTCTAGAGTGCGTGCGACGACGAGATTCGCGTTGTCGTCGAGAATCTCATGACTTCCATCCCATGGTTGAGGATTGCGATCGGGAAGTCCGCGGGCCCACGAGGATCTGCCCCGGCCGGCCGAGATGGTCACCGTCGAGATCGCGACGCCAAAGGCGTCGGTCCGTCATGATGACCGCCAAGCAGTACCGCACCCGGGCCAATCTCATGGACCAGGCGGTGGAGGCCTCATCGAACGGGGCGGTCATTCGGGAGTGCCAGCGCATGGCCACGGAATGGCGCAGGCTCGCCACGCTGGCCGACTGGCAGGATGAGATGCTCAAGAAGGGCCATCCGGCCTATTGAGGTCGCCGGCGCCGGGGAGGGCCTGAAGGCGATAATAATTCCTAGGGCTTAGCCTGAATGGCTCCCGCCATGCTACTGTTCTCGCCACTCTCGGTAGTGTCGACTTCCCGACGCTCGGGAATCTAGAAATTCAGACTGGGCATGGCTTTCGCTTCGCGAGCCTCTGGTCTCCGAGGCACGGCCGTGTCTGCCCATTCCACACTTAGCGATGACGCCGGAAATCACCTGGCCATGGCGATCATCGGATCGTCGTCCGAGCCGCTTCTGCTCTTGAATCCCGACCTGACCGTGATCGCCGTGAGCGCGTCATTTTGCTGGGCCTTCGGCATCGAGCCCGCAAGCGTCGCGGGCCAGTTGGTCACCGCCTTGGGGAGCGGTGAATGGAACGTGCCCCAACTGAAGTCGCTGCTGAAAGCCACGGCTTCAGGC
>NZ_JBFUJD010000055.1:0-37394 GCF_056401555.1 Caulobacter sp. P4_E5 | reverse complement strand
GCCCAGGCCCGCGACGTGGCGCTGATCCTCAATGACCGTCCCGACCTGGCCGCCCGCCTGCCGGTCGACGGCGTCCATGTCGGCCAGTCGGACATGGCGCTTCGCGACGCTCGCAAGCTGATGGGCGAGCGGATGGTCGGCGTCACCTGCCACGACAGCCGCCACCTGGCGATGGAAGCGGCCGAGGCCGGGGCCGACTACGTCGCCTTCGGGGCTTTCTTCCCGACCACCACCAAGGACGCCCCGACCACCGCCGAGCCCGACATCCTGACCATCTGGCAGGAGACGATGGAGATCCCGTGCGTGGCGATCGGCGGCATCACCGCCGACAACGCCGCCGGCCTGGCCACGGCCGGGGCCGACTTCCTGGCCGTCTCGGCGGGCGTCTGGGCCCATCCGCAAGGCCCCGCCGCCGCCGTCACGGCCCTGAACGCGGCGATCGCCGAGGGCCTGGCCGCACGAAATAAGGCCGAATAACGGCGTTCGCTTGTGACGCGCCGCACACAGGCATAGCCTCCCCCTCAGCTAACAAAATAACGGGGGAGACGCTGAACATGACGCGGCTCGTAGTGTGTTTGCTTAGCGTACCGGTCCTGGCCCTTTCCGCCCTGGCCTTTTCGACAACCGCCACCGCCGAAACCTGGAAACTGGCGCCGGGCGAGACCAAGACCTATTACGACGTGGACTTCACCCGGGTGGACCAGTCCAGCGGGTTGATCGTCACCCGCATCGCCGAGGGCAAGGCCAACGGCCCCTACAAGAATTGGCCGGCGAGCAAAGGCCCCATTCTGGTCTTCGCCCTGGACTGCGCGGCGGACAAGTGGATGGACCTGGGCATGGACTTCGACGGGACCAAGGGCGTGCCCAAGGGTTGGCGCAGGGAAGCCAAGATCGAGGACATCTCCGGCGCGCTGGGCAAGGCTGGCAAGCTGGTCTGCGAAACCAAGGATACGCTGCCGAAGGTGGAGCTGCCTTGAGGATCACATAAGCTCGTCAGCCCGGCCGACCTCCGGTCAAACCCCCGGGTTTGGCCGGGCTGACAGCCTTTCGGGCCGCCTTGCCATCGAGCCTGTGGGCGATTAGGTTCCGCGCCCGTTCTTTCACACCGTCGACCTACCGCTCCGCCGCCGGATTTTTCCGGCCGGCGTCGACGGCTTTACATTGAGGATAGTCCGCCCGTGGCCACGCCTTCCGCCCTCCTGAACGTCATGATCGACGCGGCCCGGAAAGCCGCTCGCGGCCTCGCGCGCGACTTCGGCGAAGTCACCGAGCTGCAGGTCTCCAAGAAGGGCGCGGCCGACTTCGTCACCAACGCCGACCTCAAGGCCGAACAGACCCTGTTCGAGATCCTGGAAAAGGCGCGTCCCGGCTACAGCTTCCTGGGCGAGGAACGCGGTATGATCGAGGGCACCGACAAGACCCACACCTGGATCGTCGACCCGCTGGACGGCACCACCAACTTCATGCACGCCATCCCGCACTTCGCGGTCAACATCGCCCTGCAGCGCGAAGGCGAGATCGTCGCCGGCGTCACCTTCAACCCGATCACCAACGACCTGTTCTGGGTCGAGAAGGGCAAGGGCGCGTTCCTGGGCGCCGAGAAGCGCCTGCGCGTCGCCGCCCGCCGCCACCTGGACGAAAGCGTCCTGGCCACGGGCATCCCGTTCGCCGGCAAGCAAGGCCACGGCCAGTTCCTGAAGGAGCTGCACCAGGTCAGCCAGAAGGTCGCCGGCGTGCGCCGCTTCGGCTCGGCCGCCCTGGACCTGGCTTGGGTCGCCGCTGGTCGCTTCGACGCCTACTGGGAGCGCAACCTCAACCCGTGGGACATCGCGGCCGGCGTGCTGATGGTCCAGGAGTCGGGCGGCAAGGTCACCACGATCGAGGAAGACGACGGCGACGTCGTGCAGGGCAGGTCGATCCTGGCCTCGAACCAGGACCTCTATCCGCTGGTCCTGGAACGCCTGCGGGCGGCTTAAGGCCTCTCTTCTTGTCATCCCGGAAGCCTCGCAGAGGCTGTCCGGGACCCAGGGGCGACCGCACTGCATCGGCCCCCTGGGTCCCGGCTCGGCGCGCTCCGCGCTGGGCCGGGATGACAGTTTCAAAGGGCTAGCCAAACCGTCACATCCCGGCGCTAAATCGCCGCCCATGACCCTGCTGACCCGTCGCGCCATGACCACCGCCGCCCTCGCCGGCACGCTGCTGCCCGGCTTCGCCAGCGCCCGGCAGCGCAAGCCGATCGTGATCGGTCACCGAGGCTGCAGTGGCGAGCGACCCGAGCACACGGCGCTGTCGTACGAGCGGGCCATCGACCAGGGCGCCGACTTCATCGAGCCCGACCTCGTCCCCACGAAGGACGGCCATCTGGTGGCCCGCCACGAGAACGAGATCGGCGGCACGACCGACGTCGCCAGCCGTTCCGAGTTCACGGCGCGAAAGGCGACCAAGACGATCGACGGCCAACAGGTCACCGGTTGGTTTGTCGAGGACTTCACCCTGGCCGAGGTCAAAACCCTGCGGGCCCGCGAACGGCTGCCGCAGCTGCGTCCGGCCAGCACCGCCTTCGACGGTCAGGCCCCGATCCTGACCTTCGACGAGGTGGTCGCCATCGCCAAGGCCGGGACCAAGCGCACCGGGCGGACGATCGGCGTCTATCCCGAGCTGAAACACCCGACCTATTTCGCCGGCATCGGCCTGCCGACCGAGGACCGCCTGGTCGCCCTCCTGAAGGCCCACGACCTCAACTCGGCGACCGCGCCGGTGTTCGTGCAGTGCTTCGAGGTTGGCCCGCTCAAGCGCCTGAAGGCCAAGACCGCCGCGCGCCTGGTCCTGCTGGTCGACGGCGCCGGCGGCCCCGCCGACCTGCCGAACGTGAAATACGCCGACCTGATCACCGCCCAGGGCCTGAAGGACGTGGCGGTCTATGCCGACGGCCTGGGCCCGAACTGGAGCCTGGTGGTCCCTAACGACGGCCAGGGCCTGCTGGCGCCCTCCAGCCTGGTCAAGGACGCCCACGCGGCCGGCCTAGCCGTCCATCCCTGGACCGTGCGAGCCGAGAACTACTTCCTGCCCGCCAGCCTGCGGAAGGGCGACGCCCAGAGCCCGGCGTTCCTGGCCCAGCACGGCGATGCCGCGGCGGTGTTCAAGGCGCTGTACGCCGCCGGCGTCGACGGCGTGTTCAGCGACTTCCCCGGCCTGGCCGTGGCGGCGCGCGCCGAGGCTTGACGCGCGCGGCGAACGGACGGCTACCCTGGGACGAGCGACGGACGGGTCGCCGTTCGGGGTTGGCTGATATGCGTCGTCTTGGTCTGGCCGTGCTGGTGGCCCTGGTTCCGGCCTTCACCCAGGCCGACCCGTCCCCGCCGCCGTCGTTCGCCATCGGCCTCTGCAGCGAGGGCGCTCGACCCGAGGGCAAGAGCGACAAGGCGGTCGCGCTGCGCCCTGGGTTCGGCGCCCAGCGGCTGGCGATCCGCACCGGCTCGGCCAAGGCCCAGGCCTTCTTCGACAACGGCCTGCAGCTGGGCCAGGCCTTCGCCCACCAGGAGGCCGTGGCCGCCTTCGAGGAGGCCGCCCGCCAGGATCCGACCTGCGCCATGTGCTTGTGGGGCCAGGCCTGGGCCGGCGGCCCGACCCTGAACTTCTCGGTCGACGACAAGACCAGCGCCAAGTGGGCCGAGCTGATGGTCCGCGCCAAGGTGCTGGCCGCCGACGGCCCCCAGAAGGAGCGCGACCTGATCGCGGCCATGACGGTCCGCTACGCTAAGAACGGCGGCGACGTCGACTACGGCAAGGCGATGGACGCCCTGACCCGGACCTATCCCGACGATCTCCAGATCGCGGTCCTGGCCGCCGACGCTCTGATGATCCCGGTCACCCACGACAAGGGCCGCGGCGGCCTCGCCCGCGCCAATGCGCTGCTGGAAGACGTGCTCAAGCGCGAACCCGGCCACGCCGGCGCGGTCCATTTTTACATCCACGGCACGGAGATCGACGGCAAGACGGCCAAGGCCGAGACCTATGCCGACACGCTGGGCGGCTTAGCCCCCGACGCCAGCCACCTGGCGCATATGCCTTCGCACACCTTCTACTGGGTCGGCCGCTATCGCGACGCCTACCGCGCCAACGCCAAGGCCGCGCGGCTCGACGCCCTGACCGCCAAGGAGCGCACCCTGTCCGGCGACTGGCCGGCCTATACGGTCCCGTACCACACGCACAACGTGATGTTCGGCGCGGGCGGGGCGATGATGTCCGGCGACGGAGCCGGCGCTCTCGACATCACCCGCCCGATCCTGCCGATGGCCCTGAGCGCCCCGGTCAAGGACCGGCAGATCCAGCGCCTGGCGGTCGCCGCCTACGCCGCCCAGGGTCGGTATGGCGACATCGACCAGGTCCTGGCCCTGCCGGAGCCCGCGGCCGACAAGCCGCTGCTGCGGGTCATGCGCCACTATGCGCGCGGCGAGGCCCTGGCCCGTCGCGGCGACGCGACCGGCGTGCGGCGCGAGGCCGAGGCGATGAGGCTGTCGCGCGACGACGAGAGGCTGCTGGGCGATGGAGCCAAGCACGCCAGGACCCTCACCCAGATGGCCGCCCTGATCCTGCGAGGGCGGGCCGAGCTGCTGGACGGCCAGCCGCGCAAGGCGATCAAGGCCTATCGCAAGGCCGCCGAGCTGGACGAGAAGACCTTCGGCGACCACGGCGACCCGCCCGGCTGGTGGTATCCGGTCCGCCGCAGCCTGGCCGCCGCCCAGCTGGCCGACGGCGACGCGGCCGGCGCCGCCGCATCGGCTCGCGCCACCCTGAACCGCCGTCCGCTGGATCCTGTGGCCCTTCACCTGCTGGCCCAGGCCGAGCGCGCCACGGGTCAGACCCAGCTGGCCGACCAGCACGCGGCCCAGGCCCGCGCGGGCTGGGTCGGCGACCTGGCGAAACTCAATCTCGCCAACAGCTGATCCGAGGGAAAATCGTTCCTCGATCTTGCCGAACGGGGGCGCGGCGGTGCAGCGTGCGGCCAAGCGACATCGTCCCTCGGGGAAGCCCATGAAAATCCGCCACGCCCTTTCCGGCGCCGCCTTGGCCGCCGCCCTTCTGCTGGGCGCGCCGGCCTTCGCCTCGCCGGGCTCGGATCTGCTGGACAAGATCGCCGTCGATTTCGTCCGCCTGACCCTGGAGGCCGGCGAGCGCGAGCCAGGCTATGTCGACGCCTATTACGGCCCCTCTGAGATGCAGGACGCCGCCAAGCTGGCGCCGCGCCCCGTTTCGGTGCTGCGCAAGGAAGCCGATCGGCTGCAACTGCTGCTGACCAAGGTTCCCGACAAGGACCTCTCGGCCGACCAGCGTCGCCGCAAGCTGTTCCTGAAGGGCCAGGTCAAGGCGGCCCAGACGCGCCTGGCCATGATCGCTGGCGACAAGTTCAGCTTCCAGGACGAAGCCCAGGGCCTGTTCGGCATTCGTCCCGTACTGAAGCCGTTGAAGAGCTACGACCCGATCCTGGCGCGGATCGACAAGCTGGTCCCCGGCAAGGGCGATCTGGCCGCCCGGGTCGACACCTTCCAGAACCGCTACGTCATCCCCACGGACAAGCTCGAGCCGGTGATGAAGGCCGGCATCGCCGCCTGCAAGGCCAAGACCGAAGAGCACATCAAGCTGCCCGGGAACGAGCGCTTCGACCTGTCGTTCGTCACCAAGAAGCCGTGGAGCGGCTACAACTGGTACAAGGGCGACGCCCATAGCCTGATCGAGATCAACACCGACCTGCCGATCTATATCAGCCGCGCCTTGGACCTGGGCTGCCACGAGGGCTATCCGGGCCACCACGTGCTGAACACCCAGCTGGAAGAGAAGCTGACCAAGGGCAAGGGCTGGATCGAATTCTCGGTCTATCCGCTGTTCTCGCCGCAGTCGTTCATCGCCGAGGGCTCGGCCAATTTCGGCATCGTGCTGGCCTTCCCCGGTCAGACCAAGACCGAGTTCGAGCGCGACAAGCTGTACCCGTTGGCGGGCCTGGATCCCGCGACGGCCAAGGCCTATGGCGAGCTGCAGGACGCCAAGGCGGCGCTGTCCAGCAGCGGCAACACGATCGCGGCCGAGTATCTGGGCGGCCGCATGACCAAGGAGCAGGCCGTCCTGGCCTTGATGAAGTACGGCCTCTATTCGCGCGGCGCGGCCGAGAAGCGGGTGGCGTTCATCGAGACCTACCGCTCGTACGTGATCAACTACAACATCGGCCAGGACATGGTCCGCGACTATGTCTATCGCGCCGGCAAGTCCGAAGACGCGCGGTGGAAGGCCATGGAGCGCATTGTCAGTGAACCAACCACGCCGGCGGATTTGCGGAAGTAATTCCCTCCCGCGCGAGGAGAGGGGATCACGGGACGGCTCTGTTCGTTACAGCCCGTATGGACCGGCTGGCTTCCTCCGATTTCCTGCCCATTCTCTGCGCCTTGGTCGCCGGCGGGGTGATCGGGTTCGAACGGGAGTATCGGGCGCGGCCCGCCGGCCTGCGCACTCACGTTCTGGTTAGCCTGGCCTCGGCCCTGCTGATGCTGGCGGCGGTGCACCAGGTGCGGTGGATGAACGACACCCCGGCCGAGGTGCTGCGCATCGATCCCGTCCGCATGGCCCACGGCGTGCTGACCGGCGTCGGTTTCCTGTGCGGCGGAGTGATCTTCCAGCAGGGGGTGTCGGTGCACGGCCTGACCACAGCTGCCTCCCTGTGGATAACTTCGGCGATCGGGACGCTGTTCGGCGTCGGGCTGTACGGCCTGGCCACGGTTGGCACGGTGCTGGCGGTGCTCACCCTCAGCGCCGCTCATTGGCTGGACGCCACCATGCCGCAGAAGAACTTCACCGAGGTCGCCGTCCGCTCCCGCCGCGAGACGCCGCTGGACGAGGCCGAGCTGCGCGCCCTCCTGGCCGAGTACGACCTGAAGGGCGAACGGCTGAACCACTGCCTGCACGGCGGCGGGGCGGTGTTCGAACTGGCCGGCTCGTTCTCAGGCAAGGGCGCGCTGCGGCTGCGCGAGGTGGCCCACCGGCTGCGTGACGATCCCCGGGTGATCGAGTTCGATATTCTACCCCGGAAAGATTGAAGCGCCGTCGGGCGCCTCTTCCGTCACCTGCCACCTTCTCCCCGTCACGCCGCGCGACTAGACTGGTCCGCATGGTCCTGCGGGTTCACATCGACACCGATTGCGGCGTGGACGACGCCCTGGCGCTGGCTCTGCTGGCCCGCGCCCGGCAGGCGGTCGAGGTGGTCTCGGTCTCGGCCGTGTTCGGCAACACCTATGTGGATCAGGCGGCCGCCAATGCTCGCGGCGTGCTGCGCCTCGCGGGCTGCGGCGCCGAGGTCTATATCGGCGCCGGCGCGGGCCTGGCCAGGCGGCGGGTCGAGCGGATGCGGCCGGCCCACGGCGTCGATGGCTTGAACGGCGCCGGCTTCTCCCAGCGCTGGAAGCTGCCCGAGCTGGAACGCGGCCACTCGGCCAACTTCCTGGCCTTCGCCGCCCGCCGCAAGCTCGCCGGCCTGTTCCTGGGGCCTCTGACCAATCTGGCCAAGAGCCTGCTGGAGGACCCAGCCGCTTTCCGTGACTGGCGGCCGACGATCATGGCCGGCGCCTTCACCGTCGAGGGCAAGGCCGCCGGCGGCGCCGATTTCAACAGCTGGAGCGACCCCGAAGCCCTGCAGCGGGTCCTGGAAGCCGGGGTCATGCCGCGCCTGGTCCCGCTGGACGTCTCGCACCAGGTCGCGGTGACCGCCGATGACCTGGCAAACGGCGCGATCTGCTGCGGCTCGCCGTTGTCCCAGCGCCTGAGCAAGGCGGCCGCGCCCTATATCGCCTTCCACCAGCAGGTCTGGGGCGGCGACGGCTGCCGGCCGCACGACGCGGTGGTCGCCGCCAGCCTGGTCGCGCCCGAGCTGTTCGCCTTCCAGCCAGCGCGTCTGCGGGTGACCGTCGAGGGCGAGCACCTGGGCCGGGTCGAGCACGTCGACGGCCCCCCGAACGCCGAGGTCTGCACGGGCCTGGACGTCGCCGCCGTCAAGCGGCTGATCCTGGGCGGCCTGTTCGGCTGGAACGCGGTCGCGGCGGCTTAGGCCCTAGTGCGGCTGGCCCCACTGGGCCGCGCGCTCGCGGACGAGGTCGCGCATGAATTGATCCAGTTCGGCTAGGCGACGGTCCATCTCCGACACCGGCACGCCGTTCCAGACCGCGTGGTCATAGGCCGAGCGCGCTTCCCGAAGGTTTTCGCCGGCCTGGTAGCGCTCGGTGATGTAGAGGGTCTCGAGGAGCTTGGTCGGGCGGTCGATCTTTTCATGCTTCATCGACCAGTAGCTGACCATGTACTCGGCCAGAATCCCATCGTCCGACGTACTCACCATCGTCCGTCTCCCTAATCGTTGAGGGCAAGATAGGGAGGCCGAGGGGACTTTCCAGAGGGCCCCCTCTCCCGCAAGGGGAGAGGGAAACAGGTGACTTACTGGCCGCCCGCGTAGTCCTTGATCAGCGCGTACAGGAAATCCCGCCCGTCATAGAGCGACTTGACCCGCACGCGCTCGTTCAGTCCGTGAATGCCGTCGCCGTCCGAGCTGCCGAAGATGCCGGTGACGCCATAGGTCGGGATGCCGGCCGCGTTGGTGTGGACGCCGTCGGTGGCCCCGGTCAGCAGGATCGGCACCACCGGCACGCCGGGCCACAGCTTGGCGGCTTCCTTCTCGATCGGACCCATGATCGCCGGCGTCAGGGGCGGCGGCGGCGAGACGCTGTTGGGCTCGTGGGCCAGGGTCACGGCGACGGCGGGGTCGGCGGTCAGCTCGGCCAGCTTGGCGCGGACCTCCTCGACCGGCGTGCCCGGCAGGATGCGGCAGTTGACGTTGGCCGTGGCGCGCTGTGGCAGGGCGTTGGGCGCGTGGCCGGCGCTGACCATGGTGGCCACGCAGGTGGTGCGCAGCATCGAGTTCCACATCGGGTCGGAGGTCACGGTCTTCAGCGCCGCCGGGTCGTTGATGTCGGCCACCAGGGCCTTCATCGCCGCGGCCTGCGGCGGGGTCACCCGCCCCTGCATCCGGGTGAAGTAGCCGCGCGTGGCGTCGTTGAAGCGCGGCGGGAAGCCGTAGGCGCCGATCCGCGAGAGCGCCGCCGACAGCTGGTAGATGGCGTTGGCCGCCACAGGGCGACTGGAATGGCCGCCAGGGTTGGTCACGGTCAGGGTGAAGTCCTGATAGACCTTCTCGCCGCCCTGGACCTCCAGCACCACCGGCTTGTCGTGCTCGTCCAGCAGACCGTCGGCGCCCTCGTTCAAAGCGAATTCGGCGTCGACCAGGGGGCGGTGGTTCTTCACCAGGTCCTCGATGCCGTTATAGGCCTCGCTCTCCTCGCCGCAGGTCAGGGCCAGCTTGATGTCGCGCTTGGGCTTGAAGCCCGACGTCTTCAAGCGGATCAGGCTGTCGACCCAGATGGCCGCCTGGGCCTTGTCGTCCGACGTGCCGCGGCCGAAGAAATAGCCGTTCTCCTCGACCAGCTTGAACGGGTCGCGCGTCCAGTCGGCGCGATTGGCCTCGACCACGTCGATGTGGGCCAGCAGCAGCATGGGCTTCACCTTGGCGTCCGTTCCGCGCAGGACGGCGACCAGGCTGCCCTCCTTGGGATGGCCATCGGCGACCACGACCTTGACGTCGGCTTCCGGAAATCCGGCCGCCTTCAGTCGCGCGCCCATCGCCTCGGCGGCGGCAGTGCAACTGCCGACCGACAGGGTGGTGTTGATCTCGACCAGCGCCTTGTAGAGGTCGCGGAAGGCCAGCTGGTCGGGGCGGACGCTCTTGGGCGGCTCGGCAGTCTGCGCGCTCGCCGCTGTCGCCAGCGCCATCAAGGCGCCCGCCGTCGTCCACACCACGCGCTTCATCCGTACTCTCCCAACAAATCGAAGGGGCAGCAGAGCTTGCCTGACGGTCGCGCGCAAGGGCCGCCGTTTACCGGTCGTTAGCAATACAGGGGCTTTTCCTCGGGCGCGGGACAGACGATGTTGCGAGAACACATGATGAACGCGAATCGCCTTCCGATCCGAATCCTGGGCCTCGATCCCGGCCTGCGCCGCACCGGCTGGGGCGTGCTGACGGTCGAGGGCTCGCGCATGAGCCATGTCGCCCACGGGGTGATCGTCCCCGACGAGAAGGCGGATTTCGCCCAGCGGCTGCTGCATCTGTTCGACGGCATCTGCGCGGTGATCGAGCAGCACCAGCCCGACGAGGCGGCGGTCGAGGAGGTGTTCCTCAACACCAACGCCCAGTCGACCTTGAAGCTGGGCCACGCCCGCGCCGCGGCCCTGATCGCGCCGGCCCGCGCCGGTTTGCCGGTGGCCGAATATTCCACGCGTCTGGTCAAGAAGGCGGTGGTCGGCACCGGCGCCGCCGACAAGGCCCAGATCGGCTTCATGATCGCGCGCTTGCTGCCCACGGCCGGCAAGACCACGGCCGACTGCGCCGACGCCCTGGCCGTCGCCATCACCCACGCCAACCTGCGCGTCGCCAACCGGAGGGTGGCATGATTGGTCGTCTGCGCGGCGCGGTCGCCGAGGTCGGCGAGGAAGAGGCCCTGATCGATGTCATGGGCGTCGGCTATGTCGTCCGCTGCGGCCACCGCACGCTCCAGCGCCTGCCGGCCCTGGGCGAGGAGACGCTGCTGCACATCGAGAGCCAGTGGAGCGAGAGCGCGGGCCTGCGGCTCTATGGCTTCGCCACGCGGGAAGACCGCAAGGCGTTCGTGCTGCTGCAGGCGATCCAGGGCGTCGGGCCAAAGGCCGCCATGGCGGTGCTGGACGTGCTGTCGCCTGCCGAGCTGGCCTCGGCCGTCGCCCGCGAAGACAAGGCCGCCGTGGGTCGCGCCAACGGCGTGGGTCCCAAGCTGGCCCTTCGCATCGTCACCGAGCTGAAGGACAAGCCGATCACCGACGGGCCGGTGCTGATGACCGCGCCGAGTTCGACCTCCGCCTCGACGGCGCCCGCCAAGCCCGCCCCCACCGGCGACGCCGTCGCCGCCCTGATGGGCCTGGGCGTGGCCGAGGTGAACGCCCGTCGCGTCGTCGAGGCCGCCGCCGCCAAGCTGGGCGACGAGGCCACGGTCCAGGCGCTGATCAAGGCGGGCTTGCAGGAGCTGGGCCGATGAGGCTCCCCCCACCTGATCGCTTCGCGATCGTCCGCCCCCGAAGGCGGGCGGAAGGCGATCCTTCTTCCCCCTCCGGGGGAGGAGCGCGAAGCGCGGAGGGGGCAAGTAAATGACCCGCGTCATCTCCGGCGAGCCCCAGCACGGCGACCAGGTCCCCGCGACCGACCGCGCCTTGCGGCCCCAGACCCTGGCCGAGTTCGTCGGCCAGGAGCAGGCCAAGGGCAATCTGCGGATCTTCATCGAGGCCGCCAAGGGCCGGGGCGAGTCCCTGGACCACGTGCTGCTGTTCGGCCCGCCCGGCCTGGGCAAGACCACCCTGGCCCAGATCATCGCCCGCGAGCTGGGCGTCAACTTCCGCGCCACCTCGGGCCCGGTGCTGAACAAGCCCGGCGACCTGGCCGCCATCCTGACCAATCTCGAGCCGAACGACGTCCTGTTCATCGACGAGATCCATCGCCTGTCCTCGAACGTCGAGGAGATCCTCTATCCGGCCATGGAAGACCATGTGCTGGACCTGGTGATCGGCGAGGGACCTTCCGCCCGCTCGATCCGCATCGACCTGGCGCCCTTCACCCTGGTGGCGGCGACCACGCGGGCCGGGATGCTGGCCACGCCGTTGCGCGACCGCTTCGGCATCCCGATCCGTCTCGAGTTCTACACCCACGCCGAGCTCAAGCACGTGCTGCTGGGCGCGGCCCGCAAGATGGGCGCGCCGCTGTCGGAAGACGGCGCGGCCGAGATCGCCGCCCGGGCCCGGGGCACGCCGCGCGTGGCCGGTCGCCTGCTGCGCCGGGTCCGCGACTTCGCCACCGCCGACGGGGCGACCGTCATCGACCGCAAGGCCGCGGGCCTGGCCCTGGCGCGTCTCGAAGTCGACGAAGTGGGGCTGGATTCCCTCGATCGCCGCTACCTGCGCGCCCTGATCGAGCACTACGGCGGCGGCCCGGCCGGCGTCGAGACCATTGCCTACGCCATCGCCGAGGCCCGCGACGCCGTCGAGGACGTCATCGAGCCCTATCTGATGCAGCAAGGCTTCATCCAGCGGACGCCACGCGGCCGGGTGGCCTGCGGGAAAGCGTATCTGCACTTGGGTTTGAAGGCTCCGCCCGCGCCACAGGGGCAGAGCGGATTGTTCGACGAGGGATAATCGCCCGTTCCGATCCGCTGTTAGGGCCGCCGTTTTCAGGAGCTACGCATGAACCTCGAGAAGCTTCACGTCGCGCTGTCCTACGAGGGGCCTATTTCGGTGGCCTCCATTGAGGAATTCAAGGAGGAGGTCGCAACCAGTGGGCTTGAACTTCTGGTAGAAGAGCGGCCTTCGACCAGAGCATTCGCTGGAATCGAATGGGTGATGCCAACCGCCGTTATGGTCTACATCGCCAAATCATACTTTGACGGCTTCTTAGGTGAGATGGGAAAGGATCACTATCAAGCGCTCAAAAGTGGAATCAAAACCCTCCAGGGGCGTTTGAGTTATATAAAAGTCAATCTTGTTGGCACCCCCGGCAAGGTTTCGAAGGTGCAGCCGTACTCCCTAGTCTATTCAGTGTGGTCTGACCGGGACGCAAACAGTCGCTTCAAATTTCTAGTACCGAATGACCTATCTTCTGCCGACGCCGATAGAGCCACGGATGTCTTTATGACATTCCTAGAGTCATATCATCGTGGTGTCTTAGAAGAGGAAGATTTGAAAATTCTGGCTGAGGCCCGCCCTATCGGTAGAACCATATTGCTCGCCTACGAGCCAACCTTGGGCACAATCCAAGTAGTGGATCCCCTTGCATCAATCCGAGGCGATTGATGACTAGCTGGGGCCGTGTCTAGGGCTGAAATTCCAAAGCCTGCGGATTGCCCTCGGCCAACGAGGTGAGCCAGCGGCTGACCGCCTCATGGCTGATCACCCGGCCAGCGGCGACGTCCGCCTCGGCCCGCGCATCGGCTGCTGCCTCGGCGGCRTCGTCGATCTCGTCGAAAATGGCGGGCTCGATCTTCATGCGAGAAGGCTAGCACAAAAGGAGAACGTGTCCAGCGTCCATCGCCAGGGTTGAGCGACATTGTGGGGCTGACGTTCGCGACCGCTCGGGCTAAGCACATCCCATGACGACCCCGCCCGAGCCCACCACCGGCGTCTTCGACGGCCGCGAGCATCAGCTGCCCGTGCGGATCTATTACGAGGACACCGACTTCTCGGGCATCGTCTACCACGCCAACTACCTGCGCTATTTCGAGCGCGGCCGGAGCGACTTCTTCCGGATGGTGGGCATCTCGCACACCGAGCTGGCCAAGGCCGACACCGCCTTCGCGATCGTGCGGATGGAGCTGGACTTCAAACGCTCGGCCCGGATCGACGACGCCCTGGTGGTGCGCACCACCTATGACCGGATCAAGGGGCCGCGCCTCTATGTCAGCCAGAGGATCACGCGCGGCGAAGACGTGATTTGCCAGGCGGCGGGCGAGGCGGTCTGCATCACCCTGGGCGGCCGGCCGCGCAAGCCGACTGCCGAAATGCGGGCGCAATTGGAGCCTTGGCTGGCGGCCGCCGAATAAACGTCATCGAATTTCGGGATCGCTCGGCGATTGTCATAGTTTCACCCAAGCGCCGCTTCATGCCATACGGCGCGAACTAGAATTTAAGACGCCCCAACGGAGACCTCGCCCGCATGGACGCCTCGGCTGCCGCCCCCAACTTCTCGTTCTTCGCCTTGTTCCTGCAGGCCGACTGGGTCGTGAAGGGGGTGATGATCGGTCTGATCCTGGCTTCGCTGGGCTCGTGGGCCGTGATCCTGGACAAGCTGGTCCGCTTCGCGGGCCTGAACCGCGCGGCCGACCGCTTCGAGGAGCAGGTCAGCGGCGGGCGTTCGCTGGAGGACGTCGCCGGCGAGGCCGGAACCAATCCGCGCCATGCCCTGCCGCGCATGCTGCAGGCGGCGCTGAAGGAATGGCGCGACGCCAAGGCGCGCGGGAACCTGTCCGAGAATCAGGCCGCCTTCCTGGTCGCCCGCATCGACCGGATCATGGACACCACGATCGCCCGTGAGAGCGCCAAGGTCGAGGAAGGCCTGGGCAGCCTGGCCATCGTCGCTACGGCCAGCCCGTTCATCGGCCTGTTCGGCACGGTCTGGGGCATCATGCACGCCTTCCAGAACATCGCGATCTCGAAGAACACCTCGCTGGCCGTCGTCGCCCCGTCGATCGCCGAGGCCCTGTTCGCCACGGCCGTCGGCCTGATCGCCGCCATCCCGGCCTATATCGCCTACAACAAGTTCTCGACCGACGCGGGCAAGTACGCCGGCCGCCTGGAAGGCTTCGCCGACGACCTGTCGACGGCGATCCAGCGTCGCCTGGCCGAGCGGGGCTGATCCCATGTCGATGTCGTCCAGCGACGCCTTCGCCACCAACAGCGGCCGAGGCCGCCGCCGCCGGGGCCGCCGTTCGCGCGGAGCCCTGTCCGAGATCAACGTCACGCCTCTGGTCGACGTGATGCTGGTGCTGCTGATCATCTTCATGATCAGCGCCCCGCTGCTGACCGCCGGCGTGCCGCTGGAGCTGCCCAAGACCGAGGCCGCGGCCCTGCAGAATCAGGACGAGCCGATCACCGTCTCGATCCGCAAGGACGGCCACATCTTCGTCGGCGAGACCGAGATCCCGTTCGAGAACTTGGCGCCGCGTCTGACCGCGATCGCCGGCGACGGCTACAGCAAGCCGATCTTTGTCCGCGCCGACGGCGGGGCGACCTATGCGGTCGTCGCCCAGGTGATGGCGGGCCTGTCGAACGCCGGCTTCAACAAGATCAACCTGATCACCGAGACGGGCGGTCCCTCCACCGGCGCGGCCACACGCGACGCCCAGCCGGCGGGCGACCTGCGGCCGACCCAATAGGAACGGCATGAGCGCTCGCCGCGAACAAGCCGTTTCCCCGGGCCTGCTGGGCTCGATCGCGCTGCACGGAGCCGTGGCGGCGCTGATCGTGTTCGGCCTGCCGTGGAAGGCGGCCAAGCCGATCACCATCGGCGAATCGGTGCCGGTGACCATCGTCACCAATGGCCCGACCAATGTCCGCCCGGCCGAAGAAGCGCCGGTCGAGCAGACCGCACAAACCCCGGACCCGACGCCCGAGGCCACGCCGCAGCCGCCGGCCCCAACGCCCGCGCCGACCCCGACACCGGCCGCCGCGCCGCCCAAGCCGGCCACGGTCCCCAAGCCGGCCCCCACCCCGACGCCGGCCAAGCCGACTCAGGCCAAGAAGAACGACGACTTCTTCGCCTCGCTGGAGGCCTCGATCGCCAAGTCCAAGAAGGCGACGGGCAAGCCGACCGCCAACGCCGCCAAGGGCCCGGCTCGCGCGGAGACCTCGGTCTCGGCCCGCCCAGCGCTGGGCGCGGCCACCGGCCTGTCCGCCGCCGCCCTGGGCCGGTTGCAAGGCGAGGTCCAGGACCGCTGGAACCCCAACTGCGAAGTCGAGGGCGGCGCCAACGTCAATGTTCGGGTGGTGTTCGTGATCGGCCCGGGCGGCCGCGTGGTCGGCCAGCCGGAGTCGCCGGGTACGTCCTCGCCTGACGCCGTGGTCAAGGCCGCGTCGGATCGCGCCATTCGCGCGTTGTTCGCCGCCTCGCCGTTCGCCTACCTGCCCTCCGACCTGTACGGTCAGAAAATCGCCCTGAATTTCAACGCAAAACAGGCCTGTTCGCGTTGATGTCTGGAAAGAAGGAGACCTCGATGCGCCTCAAAGCCCCCATGGGACTGCGAGCCCTGGTGCTGATGGCCGCCGTGCTGCTGGGCGGCGCCGCGTTCGTGACCCCGGCGGCCGCGCAGATCGAGGTCGACATCAATTCCGGCGCGGTCAAGCCGCTGCCGATCGCGGTCCCGGCCTTCTCGGGCGCCACGCGCGGCGCCGAGATCGCCCAGGTCATCACTGGCAATCTCGAGCGCTCGGGCCTGTTCCAGCCGCTGAACGTCGCGGGCGTCCCCGACAAGCTGCAGGACGTCAACGTCCAGCCGCGCTTCCCCGACTGGCAGGCGACCGGGGCTCAGGCCCTGATCAACGGCCAGGTCACGGTCGGCGCCGATGGCGGCCTGCGCGTCGACTTCCGCCTGTGGGACGTGTTCAGCCAGCAGCAGCTGCTGGGCCTGCAGTTTTCCTCGACGCCCGACAACTGGCGCCGCGTGGCCCACAAGATCAGCGACGCCGTCTATGAGCGCCTGACCGGCGAGAAGGGCTATTTCGACACCCGCGTGGCCTTCGTCGCCGAGAGCGGGCCGAAACTGAACCGGGTCAAGCGCCTGGCGATCATGGACCAGGACGGCGCCAATCCGCAGTACCTGACCGACGGCTCGTACATCGTGATGACGCCGCGCTTCTCGTCGACCAGCCAGGAACTGACCTACATGGCCCTGCGGCCGACCGGGTCGTCGATCTACCTGCTGAACCTGGAGACCAGCCGCCAGGAGACGGTCGGCAAGTTCCCCGGCATGGTGTTCGCCCCGCGCTTCTCGCCCGACGGCACCAAAGTGGCGTTCTCGGTCGAGAAGGCCGGCAACAGCGACATCTACTTGATGGACCTGCGCAGCCGGTCCTCTAGCCGCATCACCACCGACCCGTCGATCGACACCTCGCCGTCGTTCTCGCCGGACGGAAGCAAGATCGCCTTCAACTCCGACCGCGGCGGCCAGGCCCAGCTCTATGTGATGAACACCGACGGCTCGGGCGTGCGCCGCATCTCGTACGGCGGCGGCCGCTACACGACCCCGGTCTGGAGCCCGCGCGGCGACTTCATCGCCTTCACCAAGCAGACCGGCGGCGAGTTCCACATCGGCGTCATGCGCCCCGACGGCAGCGACGAGCGCCTGTTGACCACCAGCTATCTGGACGAGGGCCCGACCTGGGCGCCGAACGGTCGGGTGCTGATGTTCTTCCGCGAGGGCGCCAGCGGCAATCCCAAGCTCTGGACGGTGGACGTCACCGGCCGGATCCTGCGGCCGGCCGCCTATAACGGCTCGGGCTCCGACCCGGCCTGGTCGCCGCTGCTCGACTGATTGACACATCGTTCGGGCAACCTGCGCCTTGTGAAGGCGTTGTTGCGCTGCGGCGGGGCCAGTTCGCTATTCGCGCCGCAAGTGAATCCGCATCGTTTGACGTCGATCTGACATCATTGTGAGATTGGTCAGACATTTAAAGGGTCCATTCCAAGCGTCCCGCAGGTATGGATCAGGTCCAGAATTCGTAGACTTGAGGAGAAACTGGATGAGCTTCGACACCCAGCGCGCCGTTAGACTGGCGCTCGTCGGCTTGGCCGCAGCCTCGCTCGCCGCCTGCGCTTCGCGTCCGAAGCCCCAGCCTGTCGCACCGCCGCCGGAAGCGCCGCCGGCCTCGCCGAGCACACCCTACACACCGCCGGCCCAGCCGCCGGTCTCGAGCGGCGTCCTGCCGGGTTCGGTTCAGGACTTCGTCGTTAATGTCGGCGACCGCGTCTATTTCGACACCGACGAATATTCGGTTCGCGCTGACGCCCAGCCGGTCCTGGCCGGCCAGGCCCAGTGGCTGAACCGCTATCCGGCGGTTCGCGTCCGTATCGAAGGCAACGCCGACGAACGCGGCACCCGCGAGTATAACCTGGCGCTCGGCGCCCGCCGCGCCAACGCCGTCCGCGACTTCCTGGTCGGCCAGGGCGTCGCCGGCGCCCGCATCGAAACGATCTCGTTCGGCAAGGAACGTCCGATCGATCCGGGCGCCAGCGAGGAATCCTGGGCCAAGAACCGTAACGGCCACACGGCCATCACGGACGGCGCCCGCTAATACTGCATAGAACAGGGCGGCTTCTCTTCCGGGAAGCCGCCCTAGTTTTGTCCGCGTCCTATCGGTAGATGACGATCATGAAGCTGAAATCCGCCCTGCTCGCCGTCCTGTTCGCCTCGTCTGCCGCCGTGGCCGTGGCCCAGACCCCGCTGCCGCCCGCCGATCCGCTCGACGACCGCTCGGCCAAGCGCGTGGAGCGGATGGAGAAGGTGGTGCGCGAGCTGCGCGCGATCGTCTTCCAGGGCCGCGACACCGGCAAGCCCGTGGTGGTCCAGCCGGCCGAGACCGACGCCCAGATCGCGGCGCTCAATGAGCGGGTCGGCGACCTGGAACAGACGCTGACCAAGTTGAACGGCCAGAACGAGGGCGTGACCCACGACCTCGACCAGGCCCGCCGCACCGCCGCCGATCAGAAGGCCCGGGCCGACTCTCTGGAGCAGCGCCTGGCCGCCGTCGAAAAGACCCTGGCCGACTTGCAGACCGCCGCCGCCGCCCAAGTGGCCGCCGCGCCCGCCGACGGGACTCCGCCGCCGCCCGCGCCGCCGGCCGAACCGGCCGTGGCGTTCAAACAGGCCAAGGATCTGCTGCTGGCCGGCGACTACGCCAATGCCGAGCAGGCGTTCTCGGCCTATGTCGCCAACTATCCGGACAACGCCAAGGCGCCCGAGGCCCGCTACTGGCTGGGCGAGACCCTGTTCGTGCGCGAGGCCTATACCGACGCGGCCGGGGCCTATATCGGCGCGATCCGTGGCTGGCCGCAGACGAGCTGGGGCCCCGACGCCACCCTGAAGCTGGCCCGCTCGATGGTGGCCATGAAGAAGACCGCCGAAGCCTGCCGCACCCTGGACGAGCTGTCGAAGCGCTATCCCAAGGCCCCGGCCGCGGTGGTCTCGCGCGCGGCCTCGACCCGCGTCGCGGCCAAGTGCGCCTAGACGAGGTCCGAGCCGCCCTTGGCCGGCGGCTCGATCCTCTATCCGCCGCCCCGCTCGCGGTCGGCTTCTCGGGCGGCGGCGATTCCTTGTTCCTGCTGAAGACGGTGCTGGCGTGGGCGCGAGCGCACAGCCGGCCCGTGCTGGCCTTGACCGTCGATCACCAACTGCAGCTCGACAGCGCGCGCTGGACCGCCGAGGCGGTCGCCAAGGCGCGGGCGCTGGGGGCCGAGGCCCATGCTCTGACCTGGACCGGCGACAAGCCGTCGGCCGGCCTGCCCGCCGCCGCTCGCCTGGCCCGCCACGCCCTGCTGGCCAGCGCCGCGCGCGAGGCCGGGGCCAAGGTCCTGCTGTTGGGCCACACCGCCAGCGACCTGGCCGAAGGCGCGGCGATGCGGGCCGAGGGTTCGAGCGTCTCCGATCCGCGCGAATGGGCGCCGTCGCCGGTCTGGCCGGAGGGGCGGGGCGTCTTTCTGCTGCGGCCGTTGCTGTCCCTGAGCCGCGCGGAGATCCGCCAGGCCCTGGCCGCCCGGGGCGAGACCTGGCTGGACGACCCCGCCAACACTGACCTCCGCTACGCCCGCGCGCGGGCTCGGGCGACGGGGGCCAAAGAGATCCTCGCGATCGAGCCCTCGCCCCCGGCGCTGCCGGCCTTCACGATCGACGCGGCGGGAACGATCCGCCTGTCCCGCGCCGCCGCCGCCGCCCATCTGGCCGCCGCCTTGCTGTGCGCGGCCGGAACCACGCGGCCGCCGCGCGGCGAGCGCTTGTCGCGCCTGGTCCGGCGCCTGCGGTCGGGCGAGGCCTTCACCGCCACCTTGGCCGGGGCCCGGGTCGAGGCCCGGGGCGAGGAGGGGGCAGAGGTGCTGATCTGCCGCGACGCTGGCGAAAGCGCGCGGGGCGGCCTCGCGCCGTTGGATCTCGCGCCCGGCGAGACCGGGGTCTGGGACGGGCGCTGGGAAGTCACGGCGGACGAGGCTCCGTTGACGGTCATGGCCTTGAAGGGCAGGGCGTCCAGCCTGTCCGCGGAGCAGCGCGCCCGCCTGGCGGAGGCTCCGGTGGCCGCTCGGCCAAGCTTGCCGCTGCTCCTGCGGCATGGCGCGGCGCCCGCTCTTGCTCCGCTTGACGGCCCGGACCTTGCAGTCGAAGGAGGAGGGCGCGCCCGCCCGCTCATCCTGGATCGTTTCAAGGCCGCGATTGGTCTTTACGACCAAGAATCCGTGACTTGATGTCACGCGCGTGGCGTTCGTGCTCGCGACCCCTTATCTTGTTGGGTCAAGACCTATCGTTGGGAAGACGAAGCGTATGAATTTCAGGAACCTGKCCATCTGGCTGGTGATCGTCGCGGTGCTGGCGGGCGTATTTGTCGTCAGCCAGAACGCGCGCACCAAGAACAGCGGCGAAGTCAGCTATTCGCAGCTCCTCAAGGACGTCGACGCCGGCCGGATCAAGTCGGCCGAGATCGCGGGCCAGACGGTCGTCGCCAAGACCGCCGACAACAAGGTGTTGACGGTCAATGCGCCGACGAACTCCGACGAGCTGGTCAACCGCATGGTGGCCAAGAACGCCGACGTGAAGTTCAAGAGCGGCTCGATAAGCTTCCTGGCCATCCTGGTCCAGCTGCTGCCGATCCTGCTGGTCGTGGGCGTGTGGCTGTTCTTCATGCGCCAGATGCAGGGCGGGGCGAAGGGCGCCATGGGCTTTGGCAAGTCCAAGGCCCGGCTGCTGACCGAGAACAAGAACCGCATCACCTTCGAGGACGTCGCGGGCGTCGACGAGGCCAAGGAAGAGCTGCAGGAGGTCGTCGACTTCCTGAAAGATCCGGCCAAGTTCCAGCGCCTGGGCGGCAAGATCCCCAAGGGCGCGCTGCTGGTCGGCCCTCCCGGCACCGGCAAGACCTTGATCGCCCGCGCCGTCGCGGGTGAGGCCGGCGTGCCGTTCTTCACCATCTCGGGCTCGGACTTCGTGGAAATGTTCGTCGGCGTCGGCGCCAGCCGCGTGCGCGACATGTTCGAACAGGCCAAGAAGAACGCTCCCTGCATCATCTTCATCGACGAAATCGACGCCGTCGGCCGCCATCGCGGCGCCGGCCTGGGCGGCGGCAACGACGAGCGCGAGCAGACCCTCAACCAGCTGCTGGTCGAGATGGACGGCTTCGAAGCCAACGAAGGCATCATCCTGATCGCCGCCACCAACCGTCCCGACGTGCTGGACCCGGCCCTGCTGCGTCCGGGCCGTTTCGACCGCCAGGTCGTGGTGCCCAATCCGGACGTGGCCGGCCGCGAGAAGATCATCCGCGTGCACATGAAGAACGTGCCGCTGGCCGCCGACGTCGACGTCAAGACCCTGGCGCGCGGCACCCCCGGCTTCTCAGGCGCGGACCTGGCCAACCTGGTCAACGAGGGCGCCCTGCTGGCCGCCCGCAAGAACCGCCGCATGGTCACCATGAGCGACTTCGAGCAGGCCAAGGACAAGGTCATGATGGGCGCCGAGCGCCGGTCGATGGCCATGAACGAGGAAGAGAAGAAGCTGACGGCCTATCACGAGGGCGGTCACGCCATCGTGGCCCTGAACGTCCCGCTGGCCGACCCGGTGCACAAGGCCACCATCGTGCCGCGCGGCCGGGCCCTGGGCATGGTCATGCAGCTGCCGGAAGGCGACCGCTACTCGATGAAGTACCAGCAGATGACCAGCCGCCTGGCCATCATGATGGGCGGCCGGGTGGCCGAGGAGATCATCTTCGGCAAGGAGAACATCACCTCGGGCGCCTCGAGCGACATCAAGGCCGCCACCGACCTGGCCCGCAACATGGTCACCCGTTGGGGCTATTCCGACCTGCTGGGCACGGTCTCCTATGGCGACAACCAGGACGAGGTGTTCCTGGGCCACTCGGTGGCGCGCACCCAGAACGTCTCGGAAGAGACCGCCCGGGTGATCGACAGCGAGGTCAAGCGCCTGGTGCAGTACGGCCTGGACGAGGCCCGCCGCATCCTGACCGAGAAGATCGAGGACCTGCACACCCTGGGCAAGGCTCTGCTGGAATACGAAACTCTGTCGGGCGAAGAGATCAACGGCGTGCTGAAGGGCGTGGCCCCCAAGCGCGACGAGGAAGAGACCAAGGAAACGGTCATCGCGCCGTCCCTGGTGCCGCTGTCTCCCGGCGCGGGCGCCAGCGTCACCGCCTAGTGTAACTGGCGCGGCCCCCGGGCCGCTTCAGACCAAGAACGAAGCCGGTCCCTCGCGGGGCCGGCTTTTTTTCTGGCTCCGGAACGGGGCATCGGCTCCCTGTCATCGTCCAGCGACATGGAACCGCGAACGCCGATCGCGCCTTTTCTAGACGACGGGGAAGCGACCTCGTCACGGAACAGGCCGTTCGTACGGGCCGCCGATGTGCGCCGGGGGCTTTGTTATTTGGAAACCGTGACCGCCAACGACGCGCTCCCCGGCTCGCGGCGCGCCCCACCCACGATCCCAGCCTTCCTGGCCGGGCTTGGCGATATGGGCGCGGCGGTGGCGGATCGTGACTGGATCGGCTCGGCGCTGGGGCCGCCCGAGGCCTGGCCCGCCGCCCTGAAGGTCGCCGCCGGCCTGATGCTGGCCTCGCCGATCCCGTCCTTCCTGGCCTGGGGACCGGAAGCCCTGGTCCTGCACAACGACGCGGCGCGGTCGCTGCTGGCCGCCAACGCCGCCGCCCTGGGCGCCTCGTTCGAGGCCGTGTTCCCGATCGCCGCCGGCGTGTCGCTGCTGGCCCAGGCCCAGGCTGGCGAGAGCGTGGTCCAGGAGCGTGTCGCCTTCTCCCGCCCCGACGGCGAGGCGGCCTGGTGCAACCTGATGTTCGCGCCGGTGCGCGATGAGGCCGGCGCGGTCGCCGGCGTCCACGTCCTCTGCAACGACATCACCGAGCGCGTCCGCCGCGAGCAGGCCCAACACGAGGACGAGCGCCGCTATCGCGCCCTGTTCGAGTCGATGGACGAGGGTTTCTGCGTCATCGAGTTCGTGGACGGCCCGTTCGGCCCGCTCAGCGACTACGTCCACGTCATGGCCAACCAGGCCTTCGAGCGCCATACTGGACTCCCCAACGTCGTCGGCCAGAAGGTGCGCGATCTGGTCCCGGCCGAGGCGGACGCCTGGATCGAGCGCTACGGCGCGGTGCTGCGCACCGGCGAGCCGCTGCGGTTCGAGCAAGAGCTGGTGGCCACCGGCCGACACCTGGAGCTGGCCGCCTTCCGCATCGAACCGCCGGAGCTGCGCCAGGTGGCCGTGCTGTTCCAGGACGTCACCGCCCGCAAGCGGGCCGAGGCCGAGCTGCGGCATCTGAACGAGACGCTGGAGGCCCGGGTGGCCGAGGCCCTGGCCGAGCGTGAGCGGACCGAGGAGGCCCTTCGCCAGGCCCAGAAGATGGAGGCCGTCGGCCAGCTGACGGGCGGCCTGGCCCACGACTTCAACAACCTGCTCGCCGGGATTTCGGGCGCCTTCGAAATGATCGACGCGCGGCTGGCCCAGGGGCGCGGCGGCGAGGTCGATCGCTACCTGGCGGCCGGCCAGGGCGCGGCGCGGCGGGCGGCCGCCCTGACCCACCGCCTGCTGGCCTTCTCGCGCCGCCAGACCCTGGCCCCGCGGCCGTTGGTCATCAACCGGCTGATGGGCGATTTCGTCGAGCTGGTCCGCCGGACGGTCGGACCCGAAATCCAGGTCGAGATGGTCGCCGCCACCGGCCTGTGGCCGACGCTGGTCGACGCCAACCAGCTGGAAAACGCCCTGCTGAACCTCTGTATCAACGCCCGCGACGCGATGCCCGACGGAGGCAGGATCACGATCGAGACCGGCAACCGCTGGCTCGACGCCCGGGCGGCGCGCGACCAGGGACTGGAGTCCGGCCAATATGTTTCGGTCTGCGTCAGCGACACCGGCGGCGGGATCGACAAGGCGACACTGACGCGGGTGTTCGATCCGTTCTTCACCACCAAGCCGATCGGCCAGGGCACGGGTCTGGGCCTGTCGATGGTCTATGGCTTCGCCCGCCAGTCGAACGGCTATGTCCGGATCTATTCCGAGGTCGACCAGGGCACGACGGTCTGCCTTCATCTCCCACGCTATCTGGGCGAGGAGGAGGGGGCCGAGACCCTCGAACTGGCCTTGACGCCGCCGGCCGCGAACGCGGGCAAGACGGTGCTGGTCGTCGACGACGAGCCGACCGTGCGGATGCTGGTCTCCGACGCCCTGGGCGAGCTGGGCTATGCGTGCCTGGAGGCCCCGGACGGCGCGACCGGCCTGCGAATGCTGCAGTCGAACGACGCCATCGACCTGCTGATCACCGACGTCGGCCTGCCCGGGGGCCTGAACGGCCGGCAGGTCGCCGACGGGGCCCGCGCCCTGCGGCCCGCCCTGAAGGTGCTGTTCATCACCGGCTATGCGGAGAACGCCGTCCTCAACCACGGCCACATCGAGCCCGGCATGGAGGTGCTGACCAAGCCCTTCGCGGTGGCCGACCTGGCCGGCCGGGTCGACCGGATGCTGCGCGAGGGGTAGAACCCGACGCATGGCCAATATCCGCCGCCCCCGCGTGATGGGGATCGTCAACGTCACGCCCGACAGCTTCTCGGACGGCGGCCAGTTCTTGTCGACCGCCGACGGGCTTGAGCACGCCCGCCGGCTGATCGCCCAGGGCGCCGACATCCTGGACGTCGGCGGGGAGAGCACCCGCCCGGGCGCGACGCCGGTCTCGGAGTTCGACGAGATCCTGCGGGTCGTTCCGCTGATCGAGGCCATCCGCGCGGCCAGCGACATCCCGATCTCGATCGACACCATGAAGCCGGCGGTCGCCCGCCCGGCGGTCAAGGCCGGGGCGACGATCTGGAACGACGTGACCGCCCTGCGGGTCTCGCCCAACGCGCCCGAGGTCGCCGCCGAGCTGGGCTGCGAGGTGGTGCTGATGCACATGCTGGGCCAGCCGGGGACCATGCAGGACACGCCGCGCTACGACGACGTCGTCGCCGAGGTCGAGGCCTTCCTGCTGGCCCGGGCCTTCACGGCCATGGCCGCCGGCGTCGCCAAGGAGAAGATCTGGCTGGATCCCGGGATCGGCTTCGGCAAGACGCTGGCCCACAACCTGGCCCTGCTGGCCGCCCTGCCGCGCTTCGTGGCCTTGGGCTATCCGGTCCTGCTGGGGGCCAGCCGCAAGCGGTTCATCGCCGGCCTGGATCCTTCGGCCGGCGAGGCGACCGACCGCCTGGGCGGCTCGCTGGCGGCGCATCTGGCGGGCGCGGCGGCGGGGGTGGCGGCGGTGCGGGTCCATGACGTGCGCGAGACGGTCCAGGCCCTGGATGTCCAGGCCGCCATCACCGATGGCGGGAGGGGCGCGGCGCGTCCGGGGTGAGACAGAATCGCGGCCTGGCTTGCGACGGGTGGAATCGCTCGGCTTAATCGTTCGTGGACGGCTTTCCGAAAGCTCGTGAACCATGCGCAAGCACGCTTTGATCATCGAAGACGAGATCCTGATCGCCCTGGAGATCGAGGATCTGCTGAAGAAGCAAGGCTTCGACAGCGTCGACATCGCCGAGAGCCCGCTGGAGGCGCTCGACCGCGCCCTGCTGCGCAAGCCCGACCTGATCACCGCCGACTACCGCATCGTCGGTGGGACCGGGGTCGAGGCGGTGAAGATGATCATGGCGCACCTGGGCCCGATCCCGGTCGTCTATGTCACCGGCCACGCCACGGCCCTGTCCGACCAGAACAGCGACATGGTGGTGCAGAAGCCGATCCTGCCCGGCGTGCTGGCCGGTGCGTGGCAGCATGCGATGCAGGCGGCCTAGGGGCCTACTGGCCCCCACCTGACCGCTTCGCGGTCGTCCGCCCCCSGAGGGGGCGGAAGGCTGGGCGCCCTTCTTCCCCCTCTGGGGGAGGAGCGCGAAGCGCGGAGGGGGCCTCTCCCCATCTCCCCGATTCCCGCCTAAACACCTGCCATGCCCTACACCTTCCAAGGTCGCGTCCTCGTCATCGCCGGTTCCGATTCCGGTGGCGGCGCGGGGATCCAGGCCGACATCAAGACCATCACCGCCCTGGGCGGCTACGCGGCCACCGCCATCACCGCGGTGACGGTGCAGAACACCTTGGGCGTCACCGGCGTCCACCCGATCCCGCTGGACGTGATCGCCGCCCAGGCCCGGGCCGTGCTGGACGACATCGGCGCCGACGCGATCAAGACCGGCATGCTGGGCGACGCGGCCGTGGTCGAGACCGTGGCGGCCGCGATCGATCATGCGGGACAGGTCCCCGCCGTCATTGACCCGGTGATGGTCGCCAAGGGCGGGGCGTCCCTGCTGGCCGCCGCCGCGATCGGGGCGGTCAAGAGCCTGATGATCCCGCGCGCGGCCCTGCTGACGCCGAACGCCCCCGAGGCCGCCGCGCTCACCGGCCTGGTGGTCGAGACCACCGACGACTTGCGGCGGGCCGGCGAGGCGCTGCTGGCCCTGGGCGCAAAGGCCGTGCTGATGAAGGGCGGCCACATCGCCGGCGAGCGGGTCGTCGACGTGCTGATGACCGCCGATGGCGAGACCAGCTTCGAGGGCGAGCGGATCGACACCCGCCACACCCACGGCACCGGCTGCACCCTGGCCAGCGCGTGCGCCACGGGCCTGGCCCAGGGGCTGCCGCTGGAGCAGGCCGTGGCCCGGGCCTGGAACTATGTCCACGAGGCCATGCTGCGCGCGCCGGGCTTCGGCGCGGGCCACGGCCCCCTCGACCACGGCTGGATGCTGCGTAAATGACCCAAGACCTGGAACAGCGGCTCGTCGAGATCGTTCGCGCCACCCCCACGACTTGGCGGGTGCTGGAGACTGTCCGCGACCTGGACCTGCCCGACTGGATGATCTTCTCGGGCGCCGTCTATCAGCCGGTCTTCAACCACCTGACCGGCCGCGACCTGGCCTATGGCATCAAGGACTACGACGTCGCCTATCACGACGACAGCGACACCTCGTACGAGGCCGAGGACGTGGTCATCCAGCGTGTCGCCGCCGCCTTCGAGCCGCCGCTGCGCGAGCTGGTCGAGGTGCGCAACCAGGCCCGGGTGCATCTGTGGTTCGAGAAGAAGTTCGGCGCCGACGAGCCCTATCCGCCGCTGGAGGACAGCGCCGCGGCCCTGAAGCGCTTCGTGGCCACCGCCTTCTGCGTCGGGGTCCGGCTGGACAAGGACGACGTCCTGCGGGTCTGGGCGCCGTTCGGCCTGGAAGACCTGTTCGCCCTGCGCCTGCGGCCCAATCCCCTGAGGATCAAGGGCGCGGGCGGCTGGGAGCGCACAACCGGCTCGGCCAAGGCCCGCTGGCCGGAGATCACGATCGAGGGGTAGGAGCGCCCGGCCGAGACGCTCACTTTACAGTGTCATCCCGGCCGCAGCGAAGCGGAGGGCCGGGACCCAGGGGCGACCGCTCTGGGCTTGGCCCCTGGGTCCCGGACAGCCTCTGCGAGGCTTCCGGGATGACACGGGATTTGAGCTGCTGATCTGAGTGTTCCCGAAGCTCAATTGTCACCGGGACAATAAAGCCTTTGCCCGCCGTCCCGGCCGCGCATAACAGCGATGTCCATCGGTTTCGGGAGATCGCCCCATGCGCCAGTGGACCATCGACGCCTTCGCCAGCGGCCCGTTCAAGGGCAATCCGGCCTGTGTGGTCGAGCCCTTCGCGGCGTGGCCTTCCGACGCCTGGATGCAAGCCCTGGCGGCCGAGAACAACCAGGCCGAGACGGCCTATCTGCTGAAGACGAACGACCCGGCGCGCTTTGGCCTGCGCTGGTTCACGCCCGCCGTGGAGGCCCCGCTGTGCGGCCACGCCACCCTGGCGGCGGCCCACATGTTGTTCACGGAGCTGAACGTCGACGTCCCGCTGCTGACGTTCGACACTCTGGCGGGTCCGCTGACGGTAAGACGGGCCGGCGAGCGCCTGGAGATGGACTTTCCCGCCGACCCGCCGCGTCGCACCGAAATCCCGCAGGGCCTGGCCGAGGCGCTGGGCGCGGAGCCGATCGAGGTCTGGGCCGGGGCCTATCTGATCGCCGTGCTGGCCGACGAGGCGGCTGTGCGCGGGCTGAAGCCGGACCTGGCGGCCTTGAACAAGATCGGCGGCGAGGCGACCGGCGGCCCGGGCCAGACGGTGGTCGTCGCCCTGGCCGATCCGGATAGGCCCTATGCCGTGGTCAGCCGTTTCTTCGCGCCGGGCTTCGGCATCCCCGAGGACCCGACCACCGGCTCGGCCCACTGCATCCTGATGCCGCTGTACGGCGACAAGCTGGGCGCGGACGTCCTGAAGTTCCACCAGGCCTATCCTGGCCGGGGCGGGGACCTGGAATGCGAAAACCGCGGCGCGCGCGTTCTGTTGCGCGGCCGCGGCTTCACGGTGTTGGAGAGCCGGCTCCGGGTGGAGCCGGCCTAGTTTAGGTTACCAGCGCGGACGGTCGTCGCGATGGTCGCGATCGCGATCGCGATCGCGATCGTGGCCGTAACCATAGCCGTAGTCGCGATCGTGGCGCTCATAGCGGATCTGAGCGTTGATGCGATCGAAGCGACGGTCGAGGTCGGCGCGTTCCCAGCCGCTCAGGCCGCCGCGGCGATAGCGCGACTCCAGACGGGAGGCGTCACGCAGCTCGGCGCGCAGGCGGTAGGCTTCGCCACGGGTCAGCGAGCCGTTGCGCAGGCCGATGTCGATACGGCGTTCCAGCTGGTCTTGGCGCTGGTTGATCGATTGGGCCGAGGCCACGGCGGGGACGGTGGCGGCCGCCAGGGCCGAGACCGCGGCGATCGAGATCAGGATCTTCTTCATCGGTTCGGTTCCTCTTGAACATCTCCGTCGCCCGAAGGGGGAAGCGACGTTGAGGTCAGAGAACCACACGGCGTCTGAAGCGGTTCTGAGCCGCTCGTTATGTTGTGTTCATGTTCCGACCGAAGCGCAGCGACCGAAGGCGCGCGGTTCAGGCCGCCTGGGCCAGGCGCGCGGCGGCCACGGCTTGCTCGATGGCGGCGTAGAGCTTGGTCACCTCGATCGGCTTGGCGACGTGGCCGTCCATGCCGGCGGCCAGATAACCCTCGACCTGGTGGGCCAGGGCGTTGGCCGTGACCGCAACGATCGGGGTGCGTTGGCGGCCCTCGGAGGCTTCCAGCGCGCGGATCGCCCGGGCGGCCTCGACGCCGTCCATGCCGGGCATGTGGATATCCATCAGCACGATGTCGAACTTGGCGGCCTTCCAGGCCTGGACGCACGCCGCGCCGTCGGAGACCAGCACGACCTCGGCGTTCAGCGGCGCCAGCACGGCCTCGACGACCTTCTGGTTGGTCGGGTTGTCGTCGGCGGCCAGCACGCGCAGGCAACTCGCGTCGGTGGGCTGTTCGATCAGCGCGTGGTCGTCGTCGACATAGTGGATGTCGACCGGCGTCTCCTCGCGCGGCAGGCTGACCAGCACCGTGAAGGTCGAGCCGCGGCCCTCGCGGCTTTGCACCTTGATCGAGCCGCCCATCAGGGTCGACAGCTCGCGGCAGATGGCCAAGCCCAGGCCCGAGCCGCCGAAGCGGCGGGTGGTCGAGCTGTCGGCCTGGACGAACTTGTCGAACAGACGCGGCAGGATGTCGGGCGAGACGCCGATGCCGGTGTCGGCCACGTCGATCCGCAAGCCCGAACCGTCCTCGGCCGAGGCGAAGCGGATGGCGACGGCGCCTTCCAGAGTGAACTTCAGGGCGTTGGCGATCAGGTTGCCCAGGATCTGGCGCAGGCGGTCGACGTCGCCGCGCCACAGGCCCTGGGCCTCGGGGGCCACGGCGACCTCGAAGGCCAGGCCCTTGTCGCGGGCCTGGGGCGCGTAGATCTCGCGGATCGTCTGGGCCAGCTGAGCGATGTCGAACGGGCGATCCTGGATCTCCAGGCGGCCGGCCTCGATCTTGGACAGGTCCAAGACGTCGTTGAGCACGCCCAGCAGCACCGCGCCGGACTCGCGGATCACCGACAGGCGCTCGCGCTGGGCGGGGGCCAGGTTGTCCATGGCCATGACCTCGGCCATGGCCAAGACGCCGTTCAGCGGGGTGCGGATCTCGTGGCTCATATTGGCCAGGAAATGCGACTTCAGCACGTTGGCGGCGTTGGCGTCGTCGCGGGCCTTGACCAGTTCGGCCATGGCGCCGCGCAGGTCGTGGTCGTTGGTCTGCAGCCGCGACACCAGGTGGTTGAAGCTGTCGGTCAGGCTGCGGAACACGTCGTCGTCGGCCGTCTGCTCGACCGCCCTGAACCGGCCGCCGACGGCGGTCTCGTGCATGGCTTCGGACAGGCGCTCCATCGGCCGGGCCAGGCGGCGCGCCAGGCTGTTGGCCAGCAGGATGGCCAGGCCGGCGGCGCCGAAGAACAGGGCGCCGGTCAGGGCCAGGTCGCGGGCCAGGGTTTGGCCCAGGCCCGGATGTTGGGCGACCAGCACCAGGGTGCCGACCTTCTGCGAGGAGAGCTTGATTGGCCGGGTGAGGGTGTCGGCGTCGGTCGGGTTGGCCGCGCCCAGCTGGGCCACGGCCCGACCCCGGTTGTCGATGATGCGCACGGCCGCCACGTTGGGCGCCTTGGCCACGGCCTCCAGCGCTCGGTAGACGCCGACCATGTTGTGGTCGGCCAGCGGCGCGGCGGCGCCGGCGGCGGCCATCTGCGCCAGGATCTCGTGGTTGGCGCGGGCTTCCTGTCGCGCCACGCTCCACTGCTGCAGCATGAAGCAAAGGCAAGCAGCCACAAGGGCCAGCACGGTCGTGGCCAAGGCCACGCCAGCGATGCGCGCCTGTAGCGGTGCGTGTGTAGGCGCACTACTCGCGTTGTTGTTGTGACTGTCGCTCATCGACGTCCAGGAATTCAATCGTCGCGACAGTGTGACGCAAGGTTCCTAACTTTTCGCTTCCAAGGCGAGCGAGAGTGACGCGACAAAACAACGCTAACGCACATTTCTGGATTGCTTTTGCTTTAACAATCTATTTACCTTTATCCTTAGTGTTTCGTTAACGGAGGCGGGCGTGGAAAAGGTTTTTGTAGCGAAGCGTGTGGCCAACAAGCTGTACGCGACCGAAGCGGCGGTGGACGCGGCGATGGTGGAAGTCACCGAGATGATGGCCGAACTCATTCAGGCCCGTAAGGACCTGAACCTGTCGGCGACTGTCGCCCACGGCGCGAGCGCCAAGCTCGCCGAGGCCGTCCAGGCCCTGGCCGAAGCGCGTACGGCGGTGATCGGCGCCCACAAGGAGCTGGACGAGACGCGGCTCCGGATCGGCATTCGCACCAAGATGAGCGGCTGGCTCAAGGAAGAAGCCGTTGAGTCGCAACCGATGGGCCTTCACATCGCTGTCTGAAGTGTGCCCAGGAACACATTGCAATAGTTTAATACCTTGGGCCTCTAATTTCGGTTAGAGGCCCAAGTCATGCATACGCATATGCAAATCGTCGTCCTGCTCGGTTGGGTGCTAACCCTCGGCGTATGCTTCATGGCGTGGCGTCTCGGCGGCCGGGCGGAGCGTCAAGCGGCCTTGCTCGTGATCGTGACGTCGGTGCTGACGGTGTTGCCGGCGCTGTTCCTCGATAAATCATCGGCGAAGCTCGGATATTTGGCTCTCGACGGCGTTCTCGCGCTCGGCCTATTGCTGCTGGCCTTACGTTACGCCGCCGCCTGGTTGGGCGCGGCCGTCCTGTTGCAGGCCGTCCAGTTCAGCCTGCACGCCTACTATCTCGTGACCGACAAGCGCTACGACAACATCTACGTCATGGTGAACAACCTGGTTAGCCTCGGCGTCCTGTGCAGCTTGGCGCTCGGCACGTTGCTGGCCTGGCGCAAGCGTCGTTCGGCCGCAAAATAATTGCCGCGATCGGACGATTCGTTCGCTCCCTCGCAAAATCCCTCCTTGCAATCCGCTCCGAAACGCGGTTCTTCGCCGGCGGGCCACGCCCCCCCAACGGGGCGCAGTCCATCTGCAAGGATGGGAGACATCGCAGTGACTACGACCCTCGCCAAGCCGGCGATCCGCCCGGCGCGTCCCGAGTTCTCTTCCGGCCCGTGCGCCAAAAGGCCCGGCTGGACCCCCCAAAATCTCCAGAATGCCGTTCTCGGCCGTTCGCACCGGTCGAAGCTGGGCAAGGCGCGCCTGAAGGCCGCCATCGACCAGACGCGCGAAGTTCTGGAAGTTCCGGCCGACTTCCTGATCGGCATCGTCGCCGGCTCGGACACCGGCGCCGTCGAGATGGCGATGTGGTCGATGCTGGGCGGCCGCCCGGTGCAACTGCTGGCCTTCGAGTCCTTCGGCAAGGACTGGGTCACCGACGTCACCAAGCAACTGAAGCTGCCCGACGTCGAGGTGCTCAGCGCCCCGTACGGCCAGCTGCCCGACACCTCCAAGGTCGATCCGGCCAAGGACCTGGTCTTCACCTGGAACGGCACGACCTCGGGCGTGCGCGTGCCCAACGCCGACTTCATCTCGGCCGACCGTGAAGGGATCACCATCTGCGACGCCACCAGCGCCGCCTTCGCCCAGGATCTGGACTGGGCCAAGCTGGATGTCGTGACCTTCTCCTGGCAGAAGGCGCTGGGCGGCGAGGGCGCGCACGGGATCCTGATCCTGTCGCCGCGCGCCGTGGCCCGCCTGGAAAGCTACACGCCGCCCTGGCCGATGCCGAAGCTGTTCCGGATGACCAAGGCCGGCAAGATCGCCGCCGACATCTTCGAAGGCGCGACGATCAACACGCCGTCGATGCTGTGCGTCGAGGATGCGCTGGACGCCCTGAAGTGGGCCTCGTCGATCGGCGGGCTGGAAGCCATGCAGGGCCGCGCCGACCAGAACCTGGCCGTTCTGGCCGACTGGGTCGCCAAGACCTCGTGGGTGGACTTCCTGGCGGCCACGCCGGAGATCCGCTCCAATACTTCGGTGTGCCTGAAGGTGGTCGATCCCAAGATCACGGCCCTGCCGGAAGACGCTCAGGCCGACTTCGCCAAGAAGCTGGCCAGCCTGCTCGAGAAGGAGGGCGCGGCCCTCGACATCGGCGGCTATCGCGACGCCCCGGCCGGTCTGCGCATCTGGTGCGGCGCCACGGTGGAGGCTTCCGACCTGGAAGCCCTGACCCCGTGGCTCGACTGGGCCTACGCCACCGTCTTGGCCGAACTGGCCGCCGCTTAAGCCTTTAGTACTGGCCCCCTCCGCGCTGCGCGCTCCTCCCCCGAAGGGGGAAGAAGGGCGCGTTGAAACCCTTCCTCCCCCTCCGGGGGAGGGGGACCGCCGAACGGCGGTGGAGGGGGCTCTTCCCAGACATTCTCCGCAAGGAACATCACCATGGCTCCCCGCGTCCTCATCGCTGACAAGCTCAGCCCCGCCGCCGTCGACATCTTCAAGAACCGCGGCGTCGACTTCGACATCAAGACCGGCCTGTCCAAGGACGAGCTGATCGCCGTGATCGGCGACTATGACGGCATCGCCATCCGCTCGGGCGCCAAGCTCGACAAGGACGTGATCGCCGCCGCTCACAAGCTGCAGGTCATCGCCCGGGCCGGCATCGGCGTCGACAATGTCGACATCCCCGCCGCCACCGCCAAGGGCGTGGTGGTGATGAACACCCCGTTCGGCAACTCGATCACCACGGCCGAGCACGCCATCGCCATGATGTTCGCCCTGGCTCGCCAGCTGCCCGCCGCCGACGCCTCGACCCAGGCCGGCAAGTGGGAGAAGAACCGCTTCATGGGCGTGGAGCTCTACGCCAAGACCCTGGGCCTGATCGGGGCCGGCAACATCGGCGGCATCGTCGCCGACCGCGCCCTGGGCCTGAAGATGAAGGTCGTGGCCTACGACCCGTTCCTGAGCCCCGAGCGCGCCATCGAGATGGGCGTCGAGAAGGTCGAGCTGGAAGAGCTGCTGGCCCGCGCCGACGTCATCACCCTGCATACGCCGCTGACCGACAAGACCCGCAATATCCTGTCGGCCGAGAACCTGGCCAAGACCAAGAAGGGCGTGCTGATCGTCAACTGCGCCCGCGGCGGCCTGGTCGACGAAGTGGCCCTGCGCAAGCTGCTGGACGACGRCCATGTCGGCGGCGCCGGCTTTGACGTGTTCGTCACCGAGCCGGCCAAGGAAAACCCGCTGTTCGGCTCGGACCGCGTGGTGGCCACCCCGCACCTGGGCGCCAGCACCAACGAGGCCCAGGAGAACGTCGCCCTGCAGGTCGCCGAGCAGATGAGCGACTACCTGCTGACCGGCGCCGTCACCAACGCCCTCAACAGCCCGTCGATCACCGCGGAAGAAGCCCCCAAGCTGAAGCCCTTCGTGGCCCTGGCCGAGAAGATCGGCGCCCTGGCCGGCCAGATGGTCGACTTCGGCATCAAGACCATCGACATCGCCTTCGAGGGCGAAGTGTCGAACCTGAACGTCAAGCCGATGACCTCGGCCGCCCTGGCCGGGATTCTCAAGCCGATGCTGGCCGAGATCAACATGGTCTCCGCGCCGGCCGTGGCCAAGGAGCGCGGCATCACCGTCTCGGAGAGCCGCCAGGAAGTCAGCCCCACCTATGACAGCCTGATGCGCGTCACCATCACCACCGAAAAGGGCAAGCGCGCCTTCGCCGGCACGGTGATCGCCGGCGCCCCGCGCATCGTCGAGGTCAAGGGCATGGAGCTGGACGCGGGCTTCTCGCCGGCCATGCTGTACATCAACAACCTGGACAAGCCGGGCTTCATCGGCGCGCTGGGCATGCTGCTGGGCGAGGCGGGCGTCAATATCGCCACCTTCAACCTGGGCCGCCTGTCGGCGGACGAGGACGCCATCGCCCTGGTCGGCGTCGACCAGGCGCCGAGCGCGGCCCTGCTGGCCAAGATCCAGGCTCTGCCGCACGTGAAGGAAGCGCGCGCGCTGACGTTCTAGGTTTGGAACCCTTCTCCCCTTGCGGGAGAAGGTGTCATCCGAAGGATGACGGATGAGGGGTCGATCGTCGTGTCCGGATAGGGCGGCGCGACCCCTCATCCGGCCCTTCGGGCCACCCTCTCCCGCAAGGGGAGAGGGAAGTCAAAGGCGGTCAATGTCCCTGCTTCGTCCCCGCAAGATCAGCTGGCCGGGTTTCCTGGTCTTCGTCGCCGCCTCGATCTTCACGCTGTACGCGGCCCTGGCGCCTGGCGACGACACCGCCGGCCTGATCCCGTGGGACAAGGCCAAGCACTTCATCGTCTTCTATGGCCTGACCTTCCTGGCCACGGTCGCTCTGCCCAAGAGCCGGCCCTGGAAGATCGGGACCGTGCTGCTGGCCTTCGGGGTCGCCATCGAGATCCTGCAGGGCCTGCCGATCGTCGGCCGCGACGCCGACGCCTTCGACGTGGTCGCCGACACCCTGGGCGTCGGCTTCTTCTTCGGTCCGATCCTCGTGACGCAATGGCTGAATAGGGAAGACTAAGGGAGCGGGTTTGTAGGTCGGCTGCTCCCTAGAAGCTGTCCACCCGGATCTCCCACGGTCGGTTCATTCCCGCCGCCGCGTCCAGGCCGCCCACGATCCACCGCCGGGTGTCGGCCGGGTCGATGACCGCGTCGATCTCCAGCGCGGCGGCCATGCTGGTCGCCTTGCCCGCCGCGTACAGCCGCGCGACCAGCTGGTCGTACAGCGCCTTCTGCTTCACCGGATCGGTCTGCGCCTCCAGCTCCTTGCGGTAGCCCAGCTGGACCGCGCCCTCCAGGCCCATGCCGCCGAACTCGCCGGTCGGCCAGGCGGCGATGAAGGCCGGCGAGTGGAAGCTTCCGCCGGCCATGGCTTGCGCCCCGAGCCCATAGCCCTTGCGGGTCACCACCGTGAACAGGGGCGAGCGCAGCTTGGCGCCGGCGATGAACTGGCGGCTGACCCGGCGCACGGCGGCGGCGTCCTCGCTGGCCGGGCCGACCATGAAGCCGGGGGTGTCGCACAGGCTCAGCACCGGCAGGGCGAAGGCGTCGCAAAGCTGCAGGAACCGCGCCGCCTTCTCGGCCCCCGCGCAGTCGATGGCCCCGCCCAGATGTTTGGGATCGTTGGCGATCAGCCCCATCGGCCGACCCTCGATCCGGACCAGGCCGGTGACCATGCCGGCCGCGAAGCCGCCGCGCAGCTCCAGGAACGACCCCTCGTCGACCAGGCCGGCGATCAGCGCCCGCACGTCATAGACCCGCAGGCGGTTCTCGGGGACGGCGCCCCGCAGGCGGCGCTGGTCCGCGACGGTCCAGGACGCCAGCGCCCCCTGGAAATAGGACAGGGCCTGCTTGGCCAGCCGCGTCGCGTGGGCCTCGTCGTCGGCCAGGATGTCGATGACCCCGTTCTTCCACTGGTGGGCCGAGGGGCCGATTTCCTCGGGCCGGAACACGCCCAGCCCGCCGCCGGCGATCATCGCCGGCCCGCCCATGCCCAGGTTGCTGTCGCGGGTGGCGATGATGATCTCCGAGAGGCCGGCAATGGCCGCGTTGCCGGCGAAGCAACGGCCGGCGACGATGGCGATCTTGGGGACCAGGCCCGACAGCTGGGCGAAGCTCCTGAACGTCGGCACGTCCAGGCCCGCCACCGCCGTGGTGTCGGTGTCGCCGGGCCGGCCGCCGCCGCCTTCCGCGAACCAGACGACCGGCAGGCGCTGGTCGGCGATCACCGCCATCAGCCGGTCGGACTTCTTGTGGTTCATCGCCCCCTGCGTGCCGGCCAGGACCGTGAAGTCGTAGGCCAAGGCCGCCGTCCGCGCCTTGTCCGGCGGGAAAAGGGCGCCGTTGACGGTTCCGACCCCGGTGATCAGGCCGTCGGCCGGCGTGCTGACGATCAGGTCGTCGGTCGAGCGCCGCCGCTTCTGGGCCGCGATGGCCAGGGCGCCGTATTCCAGGAAGCTGCCGGGATCGACCAGGTCGTCGATGTTCTCCCGCGCCGTGCGGTGGCCGGTCTTGCGACGCTTGGCGACCGCGTCGGGGCGAGCCTCGTCCAGGGTGAAGCGGTGGCGGGCGATCACCTCGGCCAGGTCGGGGCGGATCGCGTCGAGGTCTTCGGCGGCGGCCTCCGCGACCGCCGCGCCCTCCAGTTCGACCGGCTCCAGGAACATCAGCGGCTGGCCCTCGGCGACGGCGGCGCCCGGCTCGGCGGCGATCTTCAGCACCCGGCYGCCCGCCTCGGCGTGGACCAGGTGCTCCATCTTCATCGCCTCCAGCACCGCCAGGGCCTGGCCGGGCCGGACGAGGTCGCCTTCGGTCACCGCGATCGCGCCGACCGTGGCGGAGAGCGGCGCGGCGACGGCGATCGCGCTGTCCAGGGTTTCGAACGTTCGGGCGGCGCCCTCCGAAGGCGAGGCCAGCCCCGCGACCAAGGCGGCGGCGTGGTCCTCGATGAAGCGGGTGGTCGGGGCCTCCGGTGCGGCGGCCAGGATCGCCCGGACCAGCGGGGCGGTCGTCGCCACGCCGCCGATCGTGAACTCCGCCAGCGCCCGGTCCAGCCGGGCGGTCGCCTCGGTCGCGGTCCGTCCGCGCGCGATCACCTTGGCCAGCAGACTGTCATAGGC
>NZ_JBFUJD010000054.1:0-38512 GCF_056401555.1 Caulobacter sp. P4_E5 | reverse complement strand
CACTATGGGCGCCGGAGATCCATTTCATCGGCGGCAACTATTACATCTGCCACTGCATCAGCGGCGTCGGCATCGGCGTGCTGCGCAGCACGACCAAGCGGCCCGAAGGCCCCTATGCCCACGTCCTGTCGGACCAGCCGATCAAGGGCGGGATCGATTCCACCCTGTTCCAGGACGACGACGGCAAGGTCTATCTGTCGTGGGGCGCCGGCCAGCGGATCCGCGAGATCAAGCCCGACTTCAGCGACTTCGCCGGCGACTGGCAGGACCTGGTGTTCGACGACTCGGGCATCGATCCCAAGGCGAAGAAGAACGGCCAGCCGTTGCGCCGGGTCGGCTTCGAGGGCGCGACCTTCTTCAAGGCCAATGGCAAGTACTACGCCGGGGCCTGCAACAAGGACGAAGGCCGCTATTCGTTCTGGTTCGCCTCGTCCGACAAGCTGCTGGGGCCCTATGCCGGGCGTCACGAAGGCCCGCCGGGCGGCGGCGGCGGCAACCTGTTCCGCGACAAGGCCGGCCGCTGGTGGCAGACCTTCTTCGGCAACGACGACCAGATGCCGTTCCGCGAGAAGCCGGGCCTGATCGCCGTGGCGTTCGACGCGGCCGGCCGCGTCGTCGCCTCGGTCGATCAGCCGTTCAAGCCTTTCAGCTAGAGCCTGTCGACATTCATCTGGGGCAGGGACAAAACCCACTGCCTTCCTGGGCCTTGTGCCCAGGACCCAAGTTCGAGGCGGGCGTGGACTCTTTGGGTCCGCGCGGCCGAAAGACCGTGAACCCGACCTCAATTCTGTCGAAGCGGAACCCTGGGTCCTGGGCACAAGGCCCAGGAAGGCGGGGGAATTCTATTCGCAGTGAATGTCGATTGGTTCCGGGCCCTTCAGTGGACGGCGTTGATCCGGATCGCGCTCGGATCCACGCCGCCGGCCGGCCAGGCGCGGGTCCAGCCGTAGCGCAGCTCGCCTTCGCGGAAGGCGAAGCGGTCCAGGTGCTTGGCCACGACGTCTTCCATCCGGGCCAGGTCTTCCAGGTCGGCCGCCTCGATCGTGATGTCCAGGCCATCCGGATGGGCCGTCATCCGGCAGGTTCCCAGCGGCAGCGGGAACAAGGCCGAGGTCTCGTCGTAACGGACCTCGAACTTGTGGCTCCAGTGCTTGGCCAGCTGGGTCATGTAGCGGGCCGCCCTTTCGGTGGCGACGCGAGCGTGGCTTTCCATGGCTGTCCCTCTCGTCGCCGACGTCAGATCGTCTCGATGGCGGTGGCGGCGTCGTCCAGCGCCTTGGCGATGGCGCTGATCTGCTCGGCCGTCAGCTGACCGCCGTGCAGCTTCAGCCGCAGCGCCGTCTTCAGGTTCTCGCGGGCCCGCAGGATCTGTGGCGAGAAGGCCGCGCTGGCCGAGGCGGCTTCGGCCATCCGCTCGAACAACGAGCGGACCGGCTGTTCGTTGCTGGCCAGGAAGGTCTCGCCCTCGGGGGTGATGGTGTAGAGCTTCTTGCCGCCGCCGGCGTCGCTGGCGGTGACGTAGCCCAGCTCTTCCAGCAGGGTCAGGGTCGGATAGACCACGCCCGGGCTGGGGCTGTAGGCGCCGCCGGCCGCGGTCTCGATAGCCTTGATCAGCTCGTAGCCGTGGCTGGGCTTCTCGGCGATCAGCTTGAGCACCACGAAGCGCAGGTCGCCATGGTCGAAGAACCGGCCCATGCGGCCGCCGCGACCGCGCGGCCCCCCATGGAGACCCCCGTGATGCAGGCCGCCGTGGAAGCCGAACGGATGACGGCCATGATGCTCGTCGCCGTGACCGCGCCAGTGGCCGCGGTGGTGATGTTGATGTCGTCCAAACATGTGTGTTTCAGATCCTATTTCGTTATATCGGAACAATAGATATATCGGATTGGTTGCTGGTCAAGAGCTATTTCCGATATATCTGATCGTGTCGGATGTGGAGGGGCGAAACCGGCGGTCTGGCGTCTCGGATCGAATCACCGTTTTGCACCCGGCCCCGTCCAAAACGAGCGTCTTCCGTGCAACACGCGGCGAGCGTCACCGGAAATAGTGCGTTTCAATCTTGATACGGAAGGCGTCGTGAATACATGGCGCCTGTGAGAAGCAGGAGCATGAGCTTGCGCGACCAGGATCAAAGCCCGGGCCAGATGGCCGCCGGACGGCGTTTCGCCGCCGCTGGCCTCGCCGTGGCCGCCGGCCTGCTGGCGCTCGCGCCCGCCGCCCACGCCGAGGACCAGATCCCGACGGTCCCCGCGCCGGCCGCGTCCGGCGACGCGTCCGTCCAGACGGCCAACGATCCGCTGGAGGGCCTGAACCGCGCTTCGTTCAAGCTGAGCATGGGTCTTGACCACGTGGTGCTGTCGCCCGTGACCCACGGCTATATCGCCGTCACGCCCAAGGTGATCCGCAACCGCGTCAGCTCGGCCGTCTATAATCTGGGCGAGCCGAACACGGTCATGAACCACGTGCTGCAAGGCAAGCCCAAGCGGGCCATGCGCTCGACCGCCCGCTTCGTCGTCAATTCGACGGTCGGCGTGCTGGGCCTGTTCGACGTGGCCGCCAAGATGCACCTGCCCCCGCGCGGCGCCGACTTCGGCCAGACCTTCGGTGTCTGGGGCGCGGCCCCCGGCGCCTATGTCTATGTGCCGGCCATGGGTCCGCTGAATGTCCGCGACGGCGTCGGCCGTGTGCTGGATGTCGTCACCGACCCGGTTTCGATGTTCGTCGGCGGCTTCGACACCGATTTCGGCAAGGCTCGCACCGGCGTCACCATCGTCGATCTGCGGGCCCAGACCGACCCGGCCTTCCACGCGCTGAAGGACGCCGCGGACCCCTATGTCACCGCCCGCTCGGCCTATACCCAGTACCGCGAGGCCTTCATCCGCGAGGCGACCGGCGAGGCCCAGGAACTGCCCGATTTCGACACGCCGCCCGCGACTCCGACTCCTCGCAAGGCGGCGGCTCCCAAACCATGACCTCCCCCGGTAAGACCATGAAAAACACCCTCTTCACCCGGCGCGGCGCCAACGCCGCGCTTTTGGCGTTCTTCGGGGCCGCGGCCCTCGCCGTCGCCAGCCCGGCCCTCGCGGCCCAGGCCCGTGACCCCGGCGCCGAAGCCTTCGTTCAGACCAAGGCCCAGCGCGTCGTCACCATTCTGGCCAACAAGGGCATGAGCGAAGCGCAGAAGAAGCAGGTCTTCCACCAGGCGGTGGACGAGCTGGCCGACGTGCCGCGCGTCACCAACTTCGTGCTGGGCAAGTACGCCCGCACCATCACCCCGGACCAGAAGGCCCGCTTCGCGGCGGTCTTCCGGACCTATGCCGAAAACGTCTATCAGAGCCGCATCGACGACTATCGCGGCGAGCAGCTGAAGGTGACCGGCTCGGTCGTCCGCAAGCCTGGCGACGTGATCGTCAACACCGTCATCTCGGGCGGCCAGATCACCCAGCCCCTGCCGGTCTCCTGGCGCGTGCTGGGCGGCGGCCAGAACTGGAAGGTGGTCGACGTGCAGTTCAAGGGCATCTGGCTGGCCATCACCCAGCAGCAGGACTTCGTCTCGACGATCGACAACGCCGGCGGCAACATCGACGTGCTGATCAATCAGCTCCAGAAGAACGGTTCGGGATCTTCGGGTCGCCGCTAGGCGATCCGGGGCTCTAGACTCAAAGGGGATATGACCTTGCGCGAACAATGGGCCGAGACGGCCATGGGCGTCGTCGTCCTCGCCCTGGCGGCGGCGTTCCTGACCTATTCGCTGAGCGTGGGCGGCGTCGCCACCAAGCGCGGCAACTATGAGATCAGCGCCAAGTTCGGTGAAGCCGGCTCGCTGGCCCCCGGGGCGGCGGTCAGCGTGGCCGGCGTCAAGGTCGGCACGGTCTCGCAAGTCACCCTGGAGCCGAAGACCTATCTGGCCGTGGCCAAGCTGAGCATCGACCCGACGGTCAAGCTGCCGGCCGACTCCACCGCCAAGATCACCAGCGACGGCCTGCTGGGCGGCGCCCATGTCGCCATCGCCCCGGGCGCTTCGCTGGACGACCTCAAGCCGGGCGGCGAGATCGAGAACACCCAGGGCGCGGTCGACATCTTCGGCCTGATCGGCTCTGTGATCCGTCCCCAAGGGGGTGGTTCTGGGGGCGGCTCGAGTGACGCGGCCGCATCCTCGACCCCCGCGCCGGCCAATCCGGCCACGCAGCCGGCCGAGAGCTACTGACATGGCCGCGGCCGAGGCGGCCCGGCGGGTCGCCAACCCTATTCAGGTCCTCGGGCGCTCGACCCTGGCCGCCGTCCGCATGGTCGGGTCGGTGGGCGTGTTCGCCGTGCGCGGCGTCGCCGCCGCCCTGACCCCGCCCTGGTTCCTGAGCCAGCTGTGGCGCCAGATCGTGGCCATCGGCTTCTTCTCGCTGCCGGTGGTGGGCCTGACCGCCGTCTTCACCGGCGCGGCCCTGGCCCTGAACATCTTCACGGGCGGCGGGCGCTTCAACGCCGAGCAGGTGATGCCGCAGATCGTCGCCCTGGGCATCACCCGCGAGCTGGGCCCCGTGCTGGCCGCCCTGATGCTGGCCGGACGCGTCTCGGCCGCCATCGCCGCCGAGATCGGGGCCATGCGCGCCACCGAGCAGATCGACGCCATGCGCACCCTGTCGACGGACCCGTTCCGTTACCTCGTGGGCCCGCGCCTGCTGGCCGGCGTGTTGATGCTGCCGCTGCTGACCGCCGTCGCCGACACCATCGGCGTGGCCGGCGGCTGGCTGGTGGCCACGCGGGTGCTGGAGTTCAGCCCGACCGTCTACATCCGCAACACCCTCGACTTCCTGCAGGCCTGGGACGTCGTCTCCGGCCTGATCAAGGCGGCGGTGTTCGGTTTCATCGTGGCGCTGATGGGCTGCTATCACGGCTACAACGCCTCGGGCGGGGCGCGCGGCGTCGGCCGGGCCACCACCCACGCGGTGGTGTCGTCGGCGATCCTGATCTTTGCCTCCGACTATCTCCTGACCACCTTCTTCACGCACGCGGCCCAATGACCGACGCCGTTCCCAAACTCGCTTGGAAGGGCGTGACCAAGCGCTTCGACGGCCGCGCGGTCCTGGACGGCCTCGACCTTTCGGTCGCGCCGGGCAAGTCGCTGGTGATCATCGGCGGCTCGGGCCAGGGCAAGTCGGTGACCATCAAGACCGCCCTGGGCCTGATGCGCCCCGAGGCCGGCAAGATCGAGCTGGACGGCAAGAACGTCGTCGGCCTGTCGGAAGGCGCGCGCCGCAAGCTGTTCTCGCGGATCGGCGTGCTGTTCCAGGGCGCGGCCCTGTTCGACAGCCTGACCGTCTGGGAGAACGTCGCCTTCCGCCTGATCAACGCCGACGGCGTGCCGCGCAAGGAAGCCCGCGAGCGGGCGATCGAGGCCCTGGACCAGGTGCGCCTGGCCCCGGCGGTGGCCGACCGCTTCCCCTCGGAGCTGTCGGGCGGCATGCAGAAGCGCGCCGGCCTGGCCCGCGCCGTCGTCGCCCGGCCGGAGATCCTGTTCTTCGACGAACCGACCACGGGCCTGGACCCGATCACCGCCGCGGCGATCAACCAGCTGATCTCCGACCAGGTGCGGCGCCTGGGCTCGACCGCCGTGTCGATCACCCACGACCTGGCCTCGGCCCAGACGATCGGCGACGAGATCGCCATGCTGCACGACGGCAAGATCATCTGGCGCGGCCCGGCCGCCGAGCTGCGCACCACCGACAACCCCTATGTCCGCCAGTTCGTCGAAGGCCGGGCCGAGGGACCGATCTCCCATGCGGTCTAGAATCGTGGCCGCCGCGCTGCTGGCGGCGGGCCTTTTCGTGGCGGAAAGCGCCCAGGCCCAGTCCTATGTCCGCGCCGACTGCCAGAGCCTGGTGGGCGCGGCGCCCAGCCGCTACGACACGCCCGAGCACGAGCGTTGGTACCGGCGGTTCTGGACCGGAACCTGCGATCACCTGCCGCTGTGCATCCCCGGCTCGCCGAACTGGAACGACGTGGTCGGCAAGCTGCAGATCAAGGGCGGCCCGGCCGAGCGCATCGCCGTTCTGCCCAAGGCCTGTCGCCTGGGCCAGCTGATCGGCCTGGAATGGTCGCGCGAGAAGGCCATTCGCAAGATCGACACCACCGACCTGCGGACCTTCAACCGGATGCTGGAGTCGGCCAACGACACCCTGAAGGGCCTCGACAAGGTCGAGATCGCCGCGCGGACCAAGCTGGGCGCGCGTTAAGGCGCCTCTCTCAGGGTTTCCGCCAGCAGCTTGCCCTCGACGCCGCGGCTCGATCCGGCGCGCCAGGCCACGACGATCTCGCGGCTGGGATGCGCGGTGGCCAGCGGCCGGATGGTGATTGCGGTCTTGTCGGTCAGGCCCGCCTCGATCGCCATGGCCGGCAAGAACGAGACGCCCAGGCCCGAGCCGATCATCTGCACCAGGGTCGGCAACGACGTGGCCGCGAAGCTCTCGTCCTCGCCGACGCCCTTGGGCGGTTCCAGGCCGCAGGCGGCCAGGGCGTGGTCGCGCAGGCAGTGGCCGTCCTCCAGCAGGATCAGGTCCTCGCCGCGCAGGCTGTCGGGATCAACCCGGGTCGAAGCCGCCATCGGGTGGTTGGCCGGGGCGGCGGCCAGCAGCTCGTCGTCCTCGACATGGGCCCAGTCCAAGCCGCTCATGTCGTAGGGCAGGGCGATCAGGGCCGCGTCCAGGGCCCCGCTCTTCAAGGCCGCGATCAGGCGTTGGGTCAGGTCCTCGCGCAGGAACAGCTTCAGCTTCGGAAAGCGGTCGCGCAGGACGGGCAGGGCGCGCGGCAGCAGATAGGGGGCCACGGTCGGGATCACGCCGAGGCGGAAGCGGCCGGCCAGCGGCTGGCCCGCGCCGCGGGCGGCCTGCACCAGGTCCTCGGTCCGGGTCAGGATGTCCTCGGCCCGGCGCACCGCCTCCTGGCCGGCGGCGGTCAGGATCACACCCGAGCGGGCCCGGTCCACGACCGGCGCGCCCAGGATCTTCTCCAGCTCCTGGATGCCGGCCGACAAGGTCGGCTGGGTGACGAAGGCGCCGTCGGCGGCCCGACTGAACGAGCCGTGCTCGGACAGGAGCTTCAGATATTGCAGCTGGCGGAGGGTCGGGAGGATCATGGCCGCTATATAGGTCGGATCTATCGAGAAGCAAAAAACTATCGATTGGATCGCTGAAGCGGCCAGGCGTACTCAAAACGCACGGTGATGTTCCGGCGTTTCTCCCCCACCGCCGCCGGACATCCAGCCCAGTCCCGGTCCGCCCGCGTCTCCCCCTCCCCACGGCGCGGACCGGGACGAACGCGCCTCCCGATGCTAAGCCGCAGGTCCATGGACGGAGCCCTCCCATGCCGATCGCGGCCCTGCGCGCCCAGCTGCCCGCCTACGCCAAGGACATCGGGGCCAATCTTTCGGTCCTGGCCGATGAGACCTTGCTGTCGGACCAAGCCAAGTGGGGCTGTTTCGTCGCCAGCGCCTGCGCGGCCGGCGAGCCGGAGACCCTGACCGCGATCAATGTCGCGGCTCGCGAGGCCGGCTTATCGCCGGACGCCTTCGAGGCGGCGCGGACCGCAGCCGCGATCATGGCCATGAACAACGTCTATTTCCGCGCCCTGCACCTGATGGAAGCCCCGGAATACAAGGCCTTGCCGTCGCGCCTGCGCATGAACCGGCTGACCCATCATCCGGGCGTCGACACGGTCGACTACGAGCTGTGGTGCGTGGCGGTGTCGGCGATCAACGGGTGCGGCGCGTGCCTGGACGACCACGAGGCGACCCTGCGCGCGCGCGACGTCCAGCCGGTCCAGGTGCAAGCCGCTCTGCGGATCGCGGCGGTTGTAAACGCCGTCGCCCGGGTGCTGGCGATCGAAACCGTGGATCGTCCCCAGTTTTCGGGCGTTTAAGGCCAGTCCGCGACGTCCGGTCACGGCGTGCGCCCCTCGACATTCATCTTGTCCGTAAACTAAGTTGTTAACCTCTGGGTAAGAGATTCGCGGTTTCCGCAAGGCGTTCTTGAGGACGCGGCGGGCTCGCATGGGGCGAAGGTGGGCTAGATGAGACTCCTGTCGAAGAATTCTCGCGAGAACAAGAACGGCAAGCCGATCGTTCTGGGTGAGGAAACCCGGATCGAGACCGTGCAACACCAGATCGAATCCACCCAGGCGATCGGTCAGCGCTACGAGACCATCCACGGCGGTCTCGACAGCATCGGCCGGGTCATGGAGCACCTGAAGGCCATCGAGCCGCTGATCGCCGAGATCCGCGGCCCCGTCGCCCAGGAGTTCGAGGCCCGCCGCAGCGAGCACTCCGAACTGATCGCCCTGCGCGCCAACTTCGAGCAAGCCCAGCGGGTCATCGCCCAGATCCAGGCCGAGGAGCGCGAAGTGTCCGCCCGCCTGGCCGCCGCCGAAACCGCCCTCGGCGAATCCGACGCCCGTCGCCAGACCCAGGACGCGGCCCTCGAAGACAACGCGCTCGAGATCGACCGCCTGCGCAACGCCCTGCTGCAGTCGGACCTGAAGGTCTCCAGCCTCGACGCCTCCCTGCGCGACGCCACCGCCCGCATCGAGCACCTGGTCCAGGACGTCGAAAGCCTGCGGACCCAGGCCCAGGACATCGACGCCCGCCGCGGCGACGCCGAGGCCGCCCTGGCCCGCGCCAACCAGGACAACGCCCTGCTGGGCGAGGAAACCGCGACCCTGAAGAAGCGCGTCGACCAGGCCGGCCTGGACGTGGCCCGCCTCTCGCGCATCGAGACCGACCTGGAGGCCCAGCTGGCCGGCGAACGCGCCCGCGTCCAGGCGATCGAGAACGCTCTCGCGGCCCACCAGACCGACAGCGGCCGCGTCATCCGCGGCCTGGAAAGCCAGGTCGAGGGCGCTCGCGCCGAGATCTCGGCCCTGCAGACCCGTCTGGAGACCGCCACCGGCCGCGCCGACAAGCTGGAAGAGATGAACGGCCAGATCTCGGCCCGTCTGGCCGAGTCCAGCGCCCACCAGAAGGCCGTCGAACGCCGCGCCGGCGACCTCAACGTCGCCCTGGAGCGCGCCCTCGACCGGATCCGCACGCTGGAGGAAGACTCGGACGGCCTGCGTCAGCGCCACGCCGGCGTCGACACCGCCCGCGCCACCGCCATCGAGCGCGCCGACCAGCTGGCCAAGAACGCCGTGGCCCAGGAAAAGGCCATGAAGCGCGCCGAGGAGCGGGCCCAGCAGCTGCGCACCCGTCTCGACGCCATGCAGGAGTCCCAGGACCAGCTGCGCCGCGAGCACGAGGACAAGGTCGCCGAGCTGCAGGCCACGATCGAACGCCTCACCTCGGAAGCCGCCCTGGCCGAAGGCGCCCTGGAAGCGGCCCGCCGCGACCGCTCGCGCCTGCAGATGGCCCTGCTCGGCGCCTCGGACGAGGGTCTGGCCGAAGCGGGCTGAGGGCAACTCAAGCCAAATAAACCTCGTCATCCCGGCCGTAGCGAAGCGGAGAGCCGGGACCCAGGGCAACCGCAGTGCGGCGACCCCTGGGTCCCGGGTCGGCTACGCCGCCCGGGATGACGAGGTTTTTTGCTGTTTGGGCCTACCTCGCCCCCTCCGCCGCCGCCTTCAGCCCCGCGACCTGCTGGCCGATCACCCCGTCCACCGGGCCGGCGATCTTGTCCAGGCCGCCCTTGAAATAGCCGCCGACGTCGTAGGTGACGGTCACCGTGGTCCGGCCGTCCTTCTCGGCGAGCAGGAAGGTCAGGGCCCCGCTCGCGCCCGAATTCTGCAACGGGCCAAGCGCCCCCGACAGCACCAGCTTTTGGCCCGGCGCGGCGTAGACCGTGGTCATGTGCAGCACCGAGCCGCCGTTGGGCAGTCGCTCGCAGAAACACCCGCCCGAGGCCGCGCCCAGCGACAGGTTGGCGGCCGAGCCCGACCAGGTGTGGGCCGACGCCCACCATTTCGACGGCTGCACCAGGGTCGCCCACACGGCGCTGGCTGGGGCGGCCACCACCACCTCGTGCCGGACCTCGAAACCGTTGGCCTGGGCATCGACCACCCCGGCCCGCGCGCCACCGGCGGCCATCAGCGCCAAGGCGGCCGTAGCGATCCCCAGGGTGCTCATCGTCTTCATGGTCATCTCCCTCCCGAACCTCGCGCCGACGCTGAGGGCAGGGGAGGAGGCCGTCAAGAACCGGGCCCTTACTCGATCGGCGAGCTCACCGTCGCGCCACCGGCCTTCAGGCGGTCCAGCACCCCGTTGGCCGGCAGTAGGAAGCCCAGATCGACCACCGCCACGGTGACGCCGGGGCGCTTCAAGGCCTCGATCATGGCGTCGGTCGTCTGGCCGACGCCCTTCTCCAGCAGGGCCGGGCCGCCGGGTGCGCGCAGCAGGCAGCGCTGGGCGGCGCTGGCCCGATAGCGGGCGCGAACCGAGCCCAGGTCGCCGTCGGCCCAGTCGCGCCCGATCGTGGTCGAGTGGGCGCCGTCATAGGCGATCTCGTCCAGGGCCACGCGCAGGCAATAGAGCTGATCGTCGTCCGAGAGCTTGGAGGCGATCGTGGTCACCGCGCTCATCCGGTACTGGCCGACGGCCTTGACCTTCAGCTTGCGGGCCTTGGCCATGCGTTCGATCGTGCTGACCGGCTTGGCTTCGGAAAGGCCGGCCGCCTGACGGAAATCCGACAGCAGCAGGAACCCGGCCACGGCCGGCTTCCAGTTCTTGTACTCGCCGGCGCCCTTGCGGGCCTGGTTGCGCGACTCGACGAACCGCGCCTTCAGGTCGGGCGGCAGCTGGTCTTCCAGATTCTTGCCCGCCGGCTGGCGCAGGCCGCCGCCGAACTTGAAGATGAAGCCGGCGATCTGGGTGACGCCGACCGAGGCCTGGGGCGGGACCAGCACCAGGCTGGCCTTGTCCAGCGCCTTGTTCAGCCGCGGGCTTTCCCACTTCAGCTGATGGGGCAGGGGCGGGGCCGCGCCGAGGATGTAGAGCTTGGCGCCGTCCTTCTCGACCAGCCAGACGGCAGGGCCGGGCGGCTTGGCGACGATGGTCAGCTCGGCGACCACCGCGCTCTCGTCCTGGGCGGGCGCTTGGCCAAGGTTCACCACCGGCGGCGGCGGGGTCTGGGCGAGGGCAGGGGCCGCGAAGGCCAAGGCAAGGGCCAGAGGAACGAGCTTCGACGCGACCATGAATACTCCTTCAGCCCCTGAGCCCATTTAGTCCTTCTCCCCTTGCGGGAGAAGGTGTCGCCGCTAGGCGACGGATGAGGGGTCGCACAATGAGAACCGCCGCGACGGCGGTCAGGCTGTCGCGGCGGATCCTGTCTTCAACCCCTCACCCGGCCCTTCGGGCGACCCTCTCCCGCAAGGGGAGAGGGAAACCCGGTGATCAGGCCCCCGGCGGGACCGGGAAACCCCGATGGCGCATCAGGGCGCCGATCTTGACGTCGCGGCCGCGGAAGGCGCGGAACTGGTCGACGGGGTCGACCGCGTTGCCCTTGGACATGATGGTCTCGTACAGCCGCTTGGCGGTCGGCTTGTCGTAGAAGCCGCCCGGCGCCTCCTGGAAGGCCTCGGCGACGTCGGCGGTCAGGGTGTCGGCCCACAGATAGCTGTAGTAGCCGGCCGAATAGCCGTCGCCCGAGAACACGTGACCGAACTGCGGCGTGCGGTGCCGCATGACGATCTCCTTGGGCATGTTCAGCTTGGTCAGCTCCTCGCGCTCGAACTTGTCCGGATCGATGTCGACGTCGCCGGCCAGGTGCAGCTTCATGTCGATCAGGGCGCTGGCCAGATATTCGGTCGTACCGAAGCCCTGGCCGAACTTGTCGGCCGCCTCGATCTTGTCGACCAGGGCCTGCGGGATCGGCTTGCCGGTCTGGTAGTGCAGGGCGAACTGGTTCAGCACCTCTTTCGTCGGCAGCCAGTGCTCGTTCAGCTGGCTGGGGAACTCGACATAGTCGCGGGCCACGTTGGTGCCCGACACCGTCGGATAGGTGGCGTTGGCGTTCAGCCCGTGCAGGGCATGGCCGAACTCGTGGAACAGGGTGGTGGCGTCGTCCCACGAGATCAGCAGCGGCTCGCCGGGCTTGCCCTTGATGAAGTTGGAATTGTTGGACACCAGCGTGGTGACCTCGCCCCCCACGGTCTTCGAGAACCGCTCCTGGGTGCGGTAGGCGTTCATCCAGGCGCCCGAGCGCTTGCCCTCACGGGCATAGGGGTCGAAGTACCACAGGCCCACGTGCTTACCGGCCCGCGTCACCTCATAGACGGTGATGTCCTCGTGATAGACAGGGATGCCCGACAGCTTCTTGAACTCGAAACCGTACAGCTGGCCGGCGGCCCAGAACATGCCCTCGCGCAGCTTGTCCAGCTGCAGGTAGGGCTTCACCTCGTTCATATCGAGGTCGTACTTCGCCTTGCGGACCTTCTCGGCATAGAAGCGGTAGTCCCAGGGCTCCAGCTTGAAGCCCCCTTCTTTGCTTTGGGCGGCTTCCTTGTCGATGATCGCCTGCATGTCGGCGACGTCGATGGCGACCTGGGCGATGGCCGGCTTCCAGACCGCCTCCATCAGGCCCATGGCGTTCTCGGGCGTCTTGGCCATGGAATTTTCGAGGCGCCAGTGGGCGTGGGTCTTGTAGCCCAGAAGCTTGGCCCGCTCGACGCGCAGCTTCAGGATCTTGGCGATGATCGCGTTGTTGTCGGTCGCCCCACCGTTGTCGCCGCGGTTGACGAAGGCGCGCCAGACCTTTTCGCGGGCGGCGCGGACCGGCGACTCGGTCAGGAACGGATCGACGCTGGAGCGGGTGTTCACGACGATAAACTTGCCCGGCAGCTTGCGCGCCGCGGCGTTCGAGGCGGCGGCGGCCTTCAGGCCCTCGGGCAGGCCGGCCAGGTCGGCGTCCGACAGCTCGATCCAGGTGTTCTCGTCGGCCAGCAGGTTCTGGCTGAACTTGGTGAACAGGCCGGCCAGCTCGGTGTTGATCGCCCCGACGCGGGCCTTGGCCGCCGCGTCCAGCTTGGCGCCGGCCCGAACGAAGTTGGTGTAGTAGATCCACAGCACCCGCTGCTGCTCGGGCGTCAGCTTGGCCTTGCCCGGCGAATTGTAGACCGCCTCGATGCGGGCGAAGAGGGCGGCGTTCTGGGTGATCTTGTCGCTGTGGGCCGACAGCTTGGGGTCCATCTCGGCTTCGACGACCTGGAAGTCCGGCGTGCTCATATTGCCGCCCCAGATGTAGTAATAGGTCTGGACGTCGCCCAGCGTGCGGCCGGCGTCTTCCAGCGCCGCGATGGTGTTATCGAAGGTCGGCGCGGCCTTGTTGGCGGTGATCGCGTCGATCTCGGCCAGGTTCTTGGCCATGGCGGCCTCGATGGCCGGCTTGAAGTCGACGACCTTGACCTTGTCGAAGGCGGGCAGACCGCCATAGGGGCCGGTCCATTTCTGGGTAAGCGGATTGCTGCCTTGGGCCATGGACAAGCTCGGATTGAGGGCGGCGACCGCGCCGGTGGCGGCGGCCGAAGCCAGGAACGTACGACGTTGCACGGAGTGTCTCCGGTGAAGATTTGGACGGGACCCTAGGGCATGGTTCCAAAGCCGTCACATGACAGGACCGTAACCTTCGACGAGAGATGACGTATCGCCAGCCGATGGCTAGAGTTCGACCATGTCGATCGCCCTGATCATCAGCCTGGCCGTGATGGCCGCTCCCCAATCGGCCGCTGACCAGGCGGACCCGACGATTCGGGGCGCCGCCAAGCCTGCCGCCTATCGCGACGCGCCCAACCTGCTGGACGACATGGCGGCCAAGCGGCGGGCCAAGCCGGCCGCCAAGCGGGGCAAGACCGCCAAGCCCAAGACCCTCGCTTGCGCCGCCGGGCCGTGCCCGACGGCCAAGCCGTGAGCCGCGTGGACGGAAGCCCCAGCGGCCGCTAAAGCTGACATATGATCGGCGTCTTCGACTCCGGCGTCGGCGGCCTCACGGTCCACCGCGCCCTCGTGCAGCGTCTGCCCCAGGCGGACTTCACCTATCTGGCCGACCAGGCCAACGCGCCCTACGGCGTGCGGACCGGCGAGGACATCGTCGACCTGACCAAGGCCGGCTGCGAGCGCCTGTTCGAGCGCGGCGCCAGCCTGGTGGTCCTGGCCTGCAACACCGCCTCGGCCATCGCGCTGCGCCGCCTGCAGCAGACCTGGCTGCCCGGCTATCGCAAGCAGCTGGGCCGGCCGGTCAACATCCTGGGCATCATCGTCCCGACCATCGAGAAGGCCACCGGCCTGCCTTGGGAGCACGAGGCCGAGCGGCGGGGCGAGAAGGTCGAGCAGCTGGACGTGCTGGGCGTGTTCGCCACCCCGGCCACGGTGCGCTCGCGCGTCTATGAGATCGAGATCGACAAGCGCAAGCAGGACCTGGCGGTGTTTTCCGAACCCTGCCCGGAGCTGGTGCCGCTGATCGAACAGGACGCCAGCGTCGTCGAGCTGGCCAAGGCCGTCGAAAGCCACGTCCTGGCCCTGAAGACCCGCATCGGCCGTTTCCCCGACCGCGTGGTGCTGGGCTGCACCCACTACGAGATCATCGCCGATATCTTCCGCGCCGCCTTGCCGGCCGGCACGCCGCTGATCCAGCAGCCGGCCTCGACCGCCGACGCGCTGGAGCTCTATCTGGAGCGCCATCCGGAATATGACGCCGGGACGAGCGGCGAGCGCGTGTTCCTGACCACCGGAACGCCGGGCCCGCAGAACGGCCTGGTCCAGGGCTTCTGGGGCGGCCCGGTGGCGTTCGACGCGGCTTAGGCGCCCTCTCTCTTWGAGAGAGGGAGGGGCCCGCGCCGCAGGCGTGGGAGGGTGAGTGGTTACACCTTGTCAGAACCGAGCTGAGACAAAGGCGGCGGCCGCATTGGCGAAGGCGTGCCCTCGACCTGGCGAACGCCCACCGAAACAGGTCGTGTTTCACCGGCCAGCGGTGAAACCACTCACCCTCCCACCGCTTCGCGGCGGGCCCCTCCCTCTCTCTCAGAGAGAGGGATTCCGGATGGCGCCTTCCCACTCCTAGCGACACGGCGCCATCGGCAGCCCGCGACGTTGTGAATCATTTCCTGACGAACGCCGTAAACGCCTCTTAACGCTCTTCGGGCACAACATCGCGGTTCGACCCGTTCTGGCGGGTCGCGAGACGAGTTGAGTTCGGAGACTTTCATGGCGCGAGCCGCGCGGCGATCCACGACGGAGCTCCTCTGGGACGCGTTCCGTTATGGCTGGGTCCAGCCTTGGACGGCCCGGTTCCGGGGCGGGATCGTCACCGTGATCGGGGCGATCCTGCTGCTGGCCATCGCCACCTACAACGCCACCGACCCCAGCCTGAACGCCGCCACCGGCGAGCCGGCCCGCAACGCCCTGGGCGGTCCGGGCGCGGCGGTCGCCGACCTTTTGATGCAATCGCTTGGCCTTTCGGGCTGGGGGGTCGCCTTGCTGATGCTGGTGTTCGGCGTCACCCGCGTGGCCCAGGCCGACCCGGACGCCGAGCGCAAGGACCTGCGCCAGCGGGCCGTCGTCGGCGTCCTGGGGCTGCTGGCCCTGTCGGCCAGCCTGGCCGCGCCGCCGCCGCCGGCCATCTGGCAGCTGGAAAAGGGCCTGGGCGGCTTCTGGGGCGACGCCCTGCTGCACATGGTCGCCGGCGTCCTGCGCTACGCCCACATTCCCGGCGCGACGATCATCGCCGCCGTCCTGTTCGGCGTCGCCGCCATCGTCGCCCTGGGCTTCGCGATCGGCGTGCGCGAAGTCGATCCCGACGCCCTCCACGCCGCCGTCAGCAACGCCTTCCAGCCGCGCGCCCGTCCCGAGCCCGAGCCCATCGCCGCGGTCAAGCCGGTCCGCGCCAAGAAGGACAAGGCCGAGGCTCCGGCCAAGCGCGACCGTCCCGGCCGCCTGCCGCCACTGGAAGCCGAGGACGACGCGGTCGTCGCCGCCCCGACTCCAATCTCCAACGAGCGCGCCTACACCCCGCCGCCCGCGGTTCAGGACGAGGAGGACGCGTTCGAGGACTCGCTGGACGCCCGCCCGATGGCGATCGCCAAGCCCAAGACCGTGCCCAAGGAATCCGGCCGCGAGCAGCGCGAGCAGCAGAAGGCCTTCGATTTCGACGAACAGGGCGGCTTCCAGCTGCCCGAGCTGGCCATGCTGGCCAAGTCCAAGCCGCGCTCGTCGGAAGTCGACGCCGGGGCCCTGCGCCAGAACGCCCGCCTGCTGGAAAGTGTGCTGGCCGAGTTCGGGGTCAAGGGCCAGATCGACCAGATCCGCCCCGGCCCGGTGGTCACCATGTACGAGCTGGTGCCGGCCCCGGGGGTCAAGACCGCCCGGGTCGTGGCCCTGGCCGACGACATCGCCCGCTCGATGAGCGTGATCTCGTGCCGCGTCGCCGTGGCTCAGGGCCGCAACGCCATCGGCATCGAAATGCCCAATTCGCGCCGCGAGACCGTCTATCTGCGCGACCTGCTGTCCAGCTCGGACTACGAAAAGGCCAGCCAGATCCTGCCCATGGCCCTGGGCGAGACCATCGGCGGCGAGCCCTATATCGCCGACCTGGCCAAGATGCCCCACCTGCTGATCGCCGGCACCACCGGCTCGGGCAAGTCGGTCGGCGTCAACGCCATGATCCTGTCGATCCTGTACAAGCTGCCGCCCGAGAAGTGCCGCTTCATCATGATCGACCCCAAGATGCTGGAACTGTCGGTCTATGACGGCATCCCGCACCTCTTGGCCCCCGTCGTGACCGATCCGAAGAAGGCCGTCGTGGCCCTGAAATGGACCGTCCGCGAGATGGAGGACCGCTATCGCCGGATGTCCAAGATCGGCGTGCGCAACATCGGCGGCTATAACGAAAAGGCCAACGAGGCGCTGGAGAAGGGTGAGCACTTCGAGCGCACCGTGCAGACGGGCTTCGACGACGCCGGTCGCCCGATCTACGAGACCGAGCAGATTCGGCCCGAGGCCATGCCCTATCTGGTCGTGGTCATCGACGAGGTCGCCGACCTGATGATGGTGGCCGGCAAGGACATCGAAGGCGCCGTCCAGCGCCTGGCCCAGATGGCCCGCGCCGCCGGCATCCACCTGATCATGGCCACCCAGCGCCCGTCGGTCGACGTGATCACCGGCACCATCAAGGCCAACTTCCCGACCCGGATCAGCTTCCAGGTCACCAGCAAGATCGACGCCCGCACCATCCTGGGCGAGCAAGGCGCCGAGCAGCTGCTGGGCCAGGGCGACATGCTGTACATGGCCGGCGGCGGCCGCATCACCCGCCTGCACGGTCCCTTTGTCTCCGACGGCGAAGTCGAGCAGGTCGCCAAGTTCCTGCGCGACCAGGGCATCCCCCAGTACCTGGAGGAAGTCACCGCCGGCGGCGAGGAAGAGCAGGAAGAGGCCATCGAGGGCGCCTTCGCCGGCGAGGGCGGGGCCAACGACCTCTACGACCACGCCGTGGCCGTGGTCACCCGCGACCGCAAGGCCTCGACCAGCTACATCCAGCGCCGCCTGCAGATCGGCTACAACCGCGCCGCCTCGCTGATGGAGCGGATGGAAAAGGAAGGCGTCGTCGGCGCCGCCAACCACGCCGGCAAGCGCGAGATCCTGGCCCCGCCGCCGCCGGCGCTTTAGGGCTCCTTAAATCCGACCTCCCCGGCGAAAGCCGGGGCCCAGATCGAACCCGCCTTGTTTGATGAATTTGGCTGGGCCAAAGGCGCGAACTCCCAAATCGCTCCGGATGAACCTGGACCCCGGCCTTCGCCGGGGAGGTCGGACTTTTGGAGGTGGAAGAACGGCAACCTTCGCCTTTCCACCCGCGTTTCCCACCGCCAACCTGAACGGCGCTTCATCGGAGCGCCGGAAAATGGCCTCGCGGCGGCCTTCGCGCGGGCGAAGGTTGGCGCTAAGGAGTCCGTATGAGCAAGACCACACGCCGTATCCTGCTGGCGGCCGGCCTGGCCGCCGCCGTCGCGCAAGCCTCTTTCGCGTCTGGCGCCCTGGCCCAGACCGCGCCGGTCCCCGCCAAGCTGACCGCCGAGCAGCAAGTCCTGCTGGACAAGGCCACCGGCTATATCCAGGGCCTGTCCTCGGCCAAGGGTCACTTCGTGCAGACCGATCAGCGCGGAACCCAGACCCAGGGGACCTTCTATCTGCAGCGGCCGGGCAAGGCGCGGTTCGCCTATGATCCGCCCGCCGGCCTGCTGGTCGTGTCGAACGGCAATAACGTCAACATCTTCGACAGCCGGCTAAAGACCTATGAGAGCTATCCGCTCAGCAAGACGCCGCTGAACCTGCTGCTGGCCCGCGAGGTCCGCCTCGATCGTGGCGTGGTCATCACCGACATCCGCCCGTTGGCCGACGGCTTCACGATCGTGGCCCAGGACGCCAAGCGCCAGGCGCTGGGCCGGATCTCGCTGGATTTCTCCAACAGCCCGGTCGCCCTGATGGGCTGGACCGTCACCGACATCAAGGGTGGCCAGATCCGCGTGCGGCTCAGCGACTTCGCCGAGACCTCGGGCCTGGATCCGAAGCTGTTCGTGCTGACCGACCCGCGCCGGAAGGTCGGCAAGCCCTAGAGCCTGACCGGTTTAGATGGATCCATCTAAACCGGTCAGGCTCTATCGTCTTAAGAGTGAGCGCGCGCCCGGGCGGGTTAACCGCTCACACTTAACCCTGGCGCGCTCGCGCGCTTAACGATTGTGACATTACCACAACAGGCAAGAATCAACCGACTTCGGGGTTGACTTAAAGTTTTGACGTGGCATATTTAACACGCATGGCGATGAGCGACCGACCCGCTCTTCGCGAACCGTGCCGGATCCTATCCCCTCCCGGTGGCGGCATGAGAGACTAGACTTTCGCCCGAGCGCAACGATGCGCTCGGGCGTTTTTCTTGGTCGCCAACCTTTCGGTTGGCTCGGGACGCAACGATGCGTCCGGGCGTTTTTCTTTTCCGGGCGCGCGTTCCGCGATAGAGCCAAGCCATGCGCCTCCGTATCGCCACCTGGAACGTCAATTCCGTCCGCCTCCGCGCCGAGCAGGCCGCCCGTTTCGTCGACGAGCAGGCCCCGGACGTCCTGTGCCTGCAGGAGATCAAGTGCCAGGAGGGCGAGTTCCCGCGCGAGGCGTTCGCGGCCATGGGCCTGCCGTACCTGAAGATCGCCGGCCAGAAGGGTTGGCACGGGGTGGCCATCGCCTCGCGGCTGCCGTTCGAGGACGTCCCGACCCTGATGAACTGCCGCGAAGGCCATGCCCGCTGCGTCGCGGTCAAGGTAGCCGGCGTCGACATCCAGAACTTCTATATCCCGGCCGGCGGCGACGTGCCCGACCGAGCGGTCAACACCAAGTTCGACCACAAGCTGGACTTCTACGAGACCCTGACCGCCGCGCTGAAGCGCCGCGATCCCAAGGCCCCGTTGATCGTGACCGGCGACCTGAACGTCGCCCCCGGCGAGAACGACGTCTGGAGCCACCGCCAGATGTCGAAGATCGTCAGCCACACGCCGATCGAGCTCGAAGCCTTCGAGGCGCTGATGACCTCGATGAACTTCCTCGACCTGCCGCGCCTGGCCACGCCCGAGCCCGAAAAGCTGTTCTCATGGTGGAGCTACCGCGCCGCCGACTTCCGCAAGTCCAACCGCGGCCTGCGCCTGGACCACATCCTGGCCAGCCCCGGCCTGCGCGAGGCCGCGATCCTGGACGGCAAGGTCAGCTCGCGGGTCCACGACGACGTCCGCGAATGGGAACGACCCAGCGACCACGCGCCGGTGACGGCGGATCTGCGGGTTTAGCGGGACGCGCCGGGCGATCGGCAAAGGTGAGCGGGCGCCTTGACCCGTCCCCTGGGGCCGGCCTCATAGAAGTGACGGCCAGCAACAGCGGGGTGAGTCATGCGTGCGTCCGTCGATGTCCTCAGCCCGTCCGAAGCCGCCCGGCGCCTCGGCATTTCAGCCAAGGCGCTTCGCCTCTACGAGGAGCGCGGCCTCTTGCGGCCGACCAGAAACGCCGCGGGCTGGCGCGCCTACGGACCGGACGATGTCCGACGCGCCGCCGAGATCGTCGCCCTGCGGTCGCTGGGGTTCAGCCTCAGGCAGGTGGAACGTGTCATGAGCGGCGTCGCCGATGGCCTTGAGCCGGCGCTGGGCGCTCTGCAAACCCGGCTGGAATTGGAGTTCGGTCAACTCAGCCAGCGACTGGAGCGAATCAACGCTCTCAGGCGCGCCCTGGCGCGGGGCGAGATGCCCGCCGTGCTGGATCTCGCCAACTTGGCGGCGGCCCCCACCGCAGCGATCGCGGGCTTCAATCTCCCATGGCCTTGGGGCGGAGAATGGTTCGAGGTGCGTGGCGTCCGGGCGCTTAACTACATTGTCGGACCGCTCGGCAGCGGCAAGACGAGGTTGGCCCAGATGCTGGCTCGGCATCTGCCCGGCGGCGTCTTCCTGGGGCTGGATCGTCTCGAGCGCCGCGAGGAAACGGAGCAAGCCGTGCGGGCTGACTCCGAATTGCGCGAGCGCGTCGAGGCGTCGCTCGCGTGGCTTGTGGAGGACGGCGCGTCTGAATCCGACGCCCTGCGCGCACTCGTCATCGGCCTGGAACAGGGCCGATCGAACCGTCTGGTTATCGACATGATCGAACAAGGGCTCGACGAAGCCACGCAGCAGGCGGTGATCTCCGATCTGCGCCGGCGCGGCCACGAACGGCCGCCGCTGTTCATGCTGACCCGATCCTCCGCCATCCTTGATCCGTCAGAAGCCACCCCGGATGAGGCCGTGATCTTCTGCCCGGCCAACCACGCACCGCCCTTCACGGTTCGGATCGCTCCGGGGGCCCCAGGCTATGACGCGATGGTCAGCTGCCTCGGGTCGCCGGAAGTTCGGGCCAGGACCGAGGGGATGATCGCGCTGATGCCTCGCACGGGGAGCGCCGAGAGATGAAAGGCGGCCCCCGATGCGTAACCCCCTCTCCCCTTGCGGGAGAGGGTGGCCCGCGCAGCGGGTCGGGTGAGGGGTTGATGGACGGAGACGCTGCTGGGGCGGTGGATGCTGGGCGCCGGGCCGACAGGACTATCGACCCCTCATCCGTCGCCTCCGGCGACACCTTCTCCCGCAAGGGGAGAAGGAAGTACGGGGATTGGCGGTGCTGTATCCCCGGCGTTCGCGAAACAGAGTCTCACGAAATCAACCACTTCTCACTTTTACACGCCTCTGAATGATCCGCGTTCAGCCCCGCCTCATACTCACAGCTGTCCCTATCGCAAGGGGAGGGCGCTTGGATCCGGCCCGAAGCGGCGGCGGGGATAGGTTGAGCGGGGCCGCTGGCGGTTCCCGGCGATGTCGTCAGGTCGCGCGGCTTACTCTTTAGGAGCGCGCGCGAGTGACGGGACCGTCCGGGACCAAATCGTCAGCGGAGCGACAGGGCGGTGATCGATCCAAAACCGCCTATCGTGGATCGCCGAGCTGGAGACGGAGTAGCCGATCCAGTTGGTCCACGCCCGTCCGGGGGTAACGGAGGCCCGAGCAGACAACGCTCACGCCCGCCGTCCTCACGGCAGAGAACAGCCTGGCGGAGCGGTAAGCGAGCCGAAACACACAAACCCTCACGGTCTCCGGGTTCGCCCGGCCGCTCCGTCGCCTCCCCACCAACTTCAGCGGAAAGCCGCGTGAAGCCGAGAGCGCATGACGGAAACCCTAGCCCTCAGCCGCGACGACCCCGAACTGGAACCACAGCGCCTTGTCCTTGAAGTTCTTGCGGATCCAGGCGGCGTGGACCTCGCGCTCGGTGTCGGTCGAGCGGGGCGCGAGCGGCCGGGGGCGAGCCCCGTACGAGCCCTGGATCGCGGCCGAGATCGCCATCGCCGAGACGGCGTGGGTCAGTTCCAGGGCGCGTTCCTTGCCGCCCTGCAGTTCCAGATAGACCTCGGCCAGCAAGTGGGCGTCGATCAGGGCGCCGTGCTTGTCGCGGCTTTCCAGGCTGATCTTGAAACGCTTACACAGCGCGTCCAGCGAGTTGTACATGCCCGGGAAGCGCTTCTTGGCCATGGCCAAGGTATCGACCCACTGCTCTTCCTGGATCGGCGCCCGACCGCATTTCTCCAGCTCGAAATTGACGAACGAGCGGTCGAAGGCGGCGTTGTGGGCGACGACGACGCTGTCGCCGACGAACTCGATGAACTTGTCGGCGATCTCGTGGAACTTCGGCTTGCCGGCCAGGAAGGCGCCGGACAGGCCGTGGACCTTCTCGGCCTCGGCCGGCATGTCACGCAGCGGGTCGCAATATTCGTGGAACGAGCGGCCGGTCGGCATGAAGTCGACCACCTCGATGCAGCCGATCTCGACCAGGCGGTCGCCCGTCTTCGGATCGAAGCCGGTGGTTTCGGTGTCGAGGATGATTTCCCGGGCCATCGCTCTTCAATGGCCCGCTTCGAGGGCCGCTTCAAGCGGAGCGGGAAGTTCTCAACAGAGTCAGAAGGTCGCGGACCTGCTGGCGCGCATGGTCCAGCCCTTGTCCCGTATCGATGACGAAATCGGCGCGGGCGCGCTTTTCGGCGTCGGGCGTCTGGCGGGCCAGGATGGCCGCGAACTTTTCCGGGGTCATGCCGGGCCGCGCCAGAACCCGCTGGCGCTGGACGTCGGCCGGGGCCGAAACCACCACCACCTTGTCGACCTTCTTCTCGCCGCCGGTCTCATAGAGCAGGGGAATGTCGAGCACGACGATGTCGTGGCCTTTCKCCTCCGCTTCTTCGAAGAAGCCGATCCGATGGGCGCCAACCAGCGGATGGACGATCGCCTCCAGCTGGGCCAGGGCTTCCGAATTGCCGACCACGGCGGCGCTGAGCTTGGCGCGGTCGATCGCGCCATCGACCACCACCCCCGGAAAGGCCGCCGCGACCGGCGCGACGGCCGCGCCGCCGACAGCGTAGAGCGCGTGGACGGCGGCGTCGGAATCGTAGACCGGCACGCCCTGCGCTTGGAACATCGCCGAAGTGGTCGACTTGCCCATGCCGATCGAGCCGGTCAGGCCGAGGACCAGCATGGCTCAGGCCTCGCCGAGAATATGCAGCAGCAGGCCGCGCGCGTCGACCTCGGCCGGCGGCGCGACGCCATACATTCGCTGGAAGGTCGGGACCGCCTGACGCAGCAGCATCTCCAGGCCATCGACGGTGCGGCGGCCGGCGGCCTGCGCCCGGCGCAGGAATTCCGTGCGCAGCGGCTTGTAGACCATGTCCATGACCACGGCCGTGTCGGGCGTCAGGGCGAGGTCGGCCGCCGGACCCTCGCCGCCGCCGAGGCCGAGCGAGGTGGCGTTGATCACCAGGCCGGCGTCGGCGAGCAAGCCGGGCAGGTCGGACTCGCCGGCCGCCACGACCTTGTCGCCGAACGCGTCGGCCAGCTCCTGGGCGCGAGCGATCGTGCGATTAACGATCCGCACCTGAGGCGCGCCGGCCAGCAGCAGGGCGGCGGTCGCCCCGCGCGCCGCGCCGCCGGCCCCGAGGATCACGACCGGCGCGGCCGAGACCGAAAAGCCCGGCGCCTGCTCGGCGATCGCGCCCAGCAAGCCGGGGCCGTCGGTATTGTCGGCGTGGATCGCGCCGTCAGCCTCGAAGATCAGCAGGTTGGCCGCGCCGGCCATCTTGGCCAGGTCGCTGGCATGGTCGGCGGCCGCCAGCGCTCTTTCCTTGAAGGGGATCGTGACGTTGAGGCCGCGAATGGCGCCGCCGCGAAAGCCCTGCACGAACGTCTCGAAGTCCTCGGGTCGCGGCGCGAACGGCACATAGGCGGCGTCGAGCCCGGCGGCCTGGATCCAGGCGTTGTGGATCAGCGGGCTCATCGAGTGACGGATCGGCGCGCCGCAGACGCCGCCGATGATGGCCGCCCCCGAGATGGTCGAAGTCATGCCGGGAGGGCTCCGTGAAGACGCAGGAAATCCAGCAGCCCGATCAGCGGCAGGCCCAGGATGGTGAAATAGTCGCCGTCCACTTCGCTGAACAGCTGCACGCCCTCGCTCTCCAGCTCGTAGCAGCCGACCGACCACAGCAGGGCCTCGCCGCGACGCTCTATATAGGCGTCGAGCCAGGCCTCGCTGAACGGCCGCACCGTCAGCTTGGCGCTCTCGACGATCCGCCAGATCGGCTGGCCGTCGCGGGCCACGACCACGGCCGAGTGCAGCTTGTGGACCTGGCCGCGCAGCTCCAGCAGACGGTCGCGGGCTTCCGCCAGGCTTTCGGCCTTGTCGATCAGCTTGCCCTTGAGATCGAGCGTCTGGTCGGCGCCGATCACCAGGCCGGACCGTCTGGCCGAGACCTTGACCGCCTTCATCTCGGCCAGGGCGTCGGCGACGTCACGTGGCGTGACGTCCTCGGCCAGCAGCGAAGCCTTGGCGGCGTCCTCGTCGACACCGGGACTGACCGCCTCGAAGGCGACGCCGGCGTTCTTCAGGATCATCTGACGGGCCGCGCTCTTCGACGCCAGGGTGACCGGAACCGATGAGCTCATCCCAGAACCTCGACCTTGCCGCGGCCGCCCGACAGCAGGTTGATGATCGCCGCCGCCGTCTCCTCGACCGAGCGGCGGGTGATGTCGATGACCGGCCAGTTCATCCGTTCGAACAGGCGGCGGGCGGCGATGATCTCCTGGCGCACGGCGTCGCCGTCGACATAGTCGCTCTCGCGGTTCTCCTTCAGGGAGAGCAGGCGGTTGCGGCGGATCTGGATCAGCCGGTCGGGCGAGGTGATCAGGCCGACGATCAGGGTGTTCTTCAGCTCGAACAGCTCCGGCGGCGGCGGCCGGCCCGGGACCAGCGGCACATTGGCGGCGCGCACGCCTCGGTGAGCCAGGTAGATGCAGGTCGGGGTTTTCGAGGTCCGCGACACCCCGACCAGGATCACGTCGGCCTGGGTCAGGTCCTGGCCGCCTTGGCCGTCGTCATGGGCGATGGCGTAGTCGAGCGCCTCGATCCGGTCGAAATAGTCGTTGGTCAGGGCGTGCTGGGCCCCGACCCGGGTCGAGATCCGCGCGCCCAGATAGCGCGACATGGCGCTGATCACCGGATCGAGGGCGGCGATGCAGGGCATTTCCAGCCGCCGGCAGCCTTCCTCGAGCGCGGCGCGCAGGCCCGGATCGACGATCGTATGCATGACCACGCCCGGCGCGCCGGAGATCTCTTCCAGCGCCCGGTCCAGCTGCCGGGTGGAACGAACCAGGGCGTAGATGTGTTCGATGGGTAGGATGTCGGTGAACCGGGCGCAGACCGCGCGCGCCATGGCGTTGAGTGTCTCGCCCGTGGAATCCGAAACCAGGTGGATATGGAAGTACGTGGCGAAGCGCGGCGGCAGCCGTTCGGCCTCCCCCTGCGCCAGACTCTCCTGTGGATCATCCGTTAACGGTTGCTTAACCACTTGCCCTGCCTCTGGGGACGCCCGGGCGCCAAAGGGCCTTGGAGGCGTCGTGACATGGCGCCGCTGTGATCAACGGTCGCATTGCTCGCCTATCATCCCCAGGCTCGCCCCGCATCCCCCGAAGTCTGAATCCCGGCTCTCCAAAGACCGGGGACGAGTCTCGCGAGCGGACTCTCGCCCGCCGTTTGGCATTAAGATTTCATTAAGGTCTTCAACGGCCTGCCAAGGCGTCCACATGATTAACAAAGCCTTAACCACATGTGGGAAGCCTTGGGAGCAAAGGCGGATCGCGTGTGGGAGTCACTCGCCCGTCAGGGGTTTTCCCCACTATGCAGTTGCCCTCCAACACCCTCCTCCAATCTTAATTTCTTATTAAGAAATGATAGGAGTCTTACGGACTTGAGCCAGAGCTCACGCCGGGCTTTAACCCGAGCCATGACGTCTCCCGCCCAGACCCCGAAGTTTCTCTCCGCGCTTTCCGGCGAGCGGCATGCGAACCCGCCGATCTGGTTCATGCGGCAAGCAGGACGGTATCTGCCCGAGTACCGGGCGGTGCGGGCCACGGCCCCGGACTTCATCAGCTTTTGCTTCGATCCGGAAAAGGCGGCCGAGGTCACGCTGCAGCCGATGCGACGGTTTCCCTACGACGCCGCCATCGTCTTCGCCGACATCCTGCTGATCCCCGGCGCGCTGGGCCAGAAGGTCTGGTTCGAGGCCGGCGAAGGTCCGAAGCTGGGCGAGATGCCGTCGATCGAGTCCATGGCCGAAAAGGCCAGCGAGGCGGGCAAGGCCCTTTCGCTCGTCGGGGAGACGCTGACGAGGGTTCGTTCGGCGCTCGATACGGACAAGGCCCTGATCGGTTTCGCCGGCGCGCCCTGGACCGTGGCGACCTACATGATCGAGGGCGGCTCCAGCGATCGCAGCGGCGCACGGACCTACGCCTACCAGAACGCCGACAAGCTGGACGCCTTGATCCAGGTGCTGGTCGACTCGACCATCGACTATCTGGCCATGCAGGTCGACGCCGGGGCCCAGGCCCTGAAGCTGTTCGAGAGCTGGGCCGAGGGCCTGTCCGAACCGCTGTTCGACCGCCTCGTGACCAAGCCGCACACGAAGATCATCGAAGGGCTGCGGGCGCGGGGCGTCACCGTGCCGATCATCGGCTTCCCGCGTGGGGCAGGAACCCTGGTCGAGGCCTATGCCGCGCAGACTCCGGTGCAGGGCGTCGCGCTCGACACCCAGGCATCGGCCAAGCTCGGACAATCGATCCAGAAGACCAAGACTATCCAGGGGGCGCTGGATCCCCTGCTGCTGAGGGCCGGTGGCGACGCCCTGCTGAAGCGGGTCGACGAGCTGCTGGAACAATGGAACCAGGGTCCCTACATCTTCAACCTGGGCCACGGCATCTTGCCCGACACGCCGATCGCCCATGTCGAGGCGGTTCTGAAGCGAGTGACCGGCCAGAAGGTCGTTTCGCGGTGAGCAAGAAGCTCGCCGTCGTCCTGTTCAATCTCGGCGGGCCCGATGGTCCGCGCGCGGTGCGGCCGTTCCTGTTCAACCTGTTCCGCGATCCGGCGATCATCGGCCTGCCAGCGGTCGCCCGCTATCCGATCGCGGCCCTGATCGCCACCACGCGGGAGAAGACCGCCAAGGCCAACTACGCGATCATGGGCGGCGGCTCGCCGCTGCTACCGGAGACGGAGAAGCAGGCGAGGGCGCTGGAGGTCGAGCTGGCGCGGGCCCTGCCGGGTGTCGAGGCCAGGTGCTTCATCGCCATGCGCTACTGGAACCCGCTGACTGGCGAGACAGCCAAGGCGGTCAAGGCGTTCGGTCCGGACGAGGTCGTTCTGCTGCCGCTCTACCCGCAGTATTCGGCGACCACGACCGGCTCGTCCTTGAAAGCCTGGCGCGAGACCTATTCAGGCGGCGGTCGCCAGACGACGGTCTGCTGCTATCCGACCGAGGCGGGCTTGATCGAAGCCCACGTCCGTCTGATCCGCGAGACCTGGGAGAAGGCCGGGTCGCCGGCGAACGTCCGCTTGCTGTTCTCGGCCCATGGGCTGCCGGAGAAGGTGATCCTGGCCGGCGACCCTTACCAGAAGCAGATCGAGGCCACGGCCGCGGCGGTCGCCGCCCGGTTGCCGGCCGATCTGGACTGGACTGTCTGCTACCAGAGCCGGGTCGGGCCGATGAAGTGGATCGGCCCCTCGACCGACGATGAGATCCGCCGGGCCGGCGTCGAAGGGAAGGGCGTGATCGTCACGCCGATCGCCTTCGTCTCCGAGCACGTCGAGACCCTGGTCGAGCTGGATCACGAATACGCCGAGCTGGCCCAAGAAGTGGGGGCCGCGCCCTATATCCGCGTGCCGGCCCTGGGCGCCGCGCCGGAGTTCATAGGTGGTCTGGCCGCGATGATCGGCAAGGCGTTGGCCGCACATGGGATTGTCCCGGGAAGCGACTGGCGTTGCGGCGAATTCAACTGTCCGTGCAAGGAGGGAACCCAGGCATGATCGATTTCCTGGTGGCGCATTTCAACCTGGTGCGCGGTCTGCACATCCTGTCGGTCATCGCCTTCATGGCCGGGATGCTCTATCTGCCGCGGCTGTTCGTCTATCACGTGCGGGCCACGCCCGGTTCGGAGATGGACGAGACCTTCAAGGTCATGGAGCGCAAGCTCCTGAAGTTCATCATCAACCCGGCCTCGATCGCGACCTTCGTGTTCGGGCTATTGCTGATCCTGGCCGACAGCCAAATTCGCGGCGCGGACTTCCTGGTCGAGCCCTGGATGCTGACCAAGCTTATCGCCCTGGTCGGCCTATACGGTTGGCACGGCGTGCTGTCGGGCGCGGTCCGCAAGTTCGCCAACGGCCAGAACACCCGCTCGGAAAAGTTCTGGCGGGCCACCAACGAGATCCCGTTCGTGCTGGCGATCATCATCGTCATCTCGGTGACGACCAAGTTCCTGAACCACTAGGTATGGCCGGCGGCGCTTGACCCGCCGGCCCCCGCGTGGTTTGCATCCAAGAGGTTCGGAATTTCCGAACTTCTCTTCACGGACCGGCGCCCGTCCTGGCGCGCCCCGCGAGCGGTTCCGCTCCAAGGTTCGTCCCCCGAACGATCCGCGTCATCGTCAATCGACGCGCTCGCCTGGTCCGCTCCGATGGGTTGGCCTGGCGTGATCCTTGAAATTCTACCGGCCGGACTCCGTCGTGGAGTCCGCGCCCTGACTTGAGTCTTGTCATGACCGAAGAAACCGAAAACGAAATCCCGGCCGCCGAAGAGGCGACCGTCCAAGAAGCCGCCGAGGACGTCGTCGATACGACCGCCGAGGCGAGCTCTGATAGCGCGGCTGAAGCCGAAGGCGACGACGAGGGCTCCGACATCGCCGCGGCCGTCGCGGCCCTGGGCCTGAAGTCCATGTCCCTGCAGGAGCTGAAGGAGAAATCCCCGGCCGACCTGCTGGCGTTCGCCGAGACCTTCGAGGTCGAGAACGCCAACTCCATGCGCAAGCAGGACATGATGTTCGCGATCCTGAAGACCCTCGCCGAGGAAGGCGTGGAGATCTCGGGGTCGGGCACCATGGAAGTGCTGCAGGATGGCTTCGGCTTCCTGCGTTCGCCGGAAGCCAACTACCTGCCCGGGCCGGACGACATCTATGTCTCGCCGTCGCAGATCCGGAAGTATGGCCTGCGCACCGGCGACAGCGTCGACGGCGCGATCCGCTCGCCGCGCGAAGGCGAGCGCTACTTCGCCCTGACCAGCGTGGCCAAGATCAATTTCGAAGCGCCTGACAACGTCAAGCACAAGATCCACTTCGACAACCTGACGCCGCTCTATCCCGAAGAGCGCTTGAACATGGAACTGCCCGATCCGACCATCAAGGATCGCTCGGGCCGCGTCATCGACATCGTCGCCCCGCTCGGCAAGGGCCAGCGCTGCCTGATCGTCGCCCCGCCGCGGGTGGGTAAGACGGTCATGCTGCAGAACATCGCCAAGTCGATCGAGACCAACCACCCCGAGTGCTACCTGATCGTCCTGCTGATCGACGAGCGCCCGGAAGAAGTCACCGACATGCAGCGCACCGTGAAGGGCGAAGTCATCGCCTCGACCTTCGACGAGCCGGCGACGCGCCACGTGCAGGTGGCCGAGATGGTCATCGAGAAGGCCAAGCGCCTGGTCGAGCACAAGCGCGACGTCGTCATCCTGCTGGACTCGGTCACCCGTCTGGGCCGCGCCTACAACACCACCGTCCCGTCGTCGGGCAAGGTGCTGACCGGCGGTGTCGACGCCAACGCCCTGCAGCGCCCGAAGCGCTTCTTCGGCGCCGCGCGCAACGTCGAGGAGGGCGGTTCGCTGTCGATCATCGCCACGGCCCTGATCGACACCGGCAGCCGCATGGACGAAGTCATCTTCGAAGAGTTCAAGGGCACCGGTAACTCGGAAATCGTCCTTGATCGTAAGGTGGCTGACAAGCGCATCTTCCCGGCCATCGACGTGCTCAAGTCGGGCACCCGCAAGGAAGAGCTCATCACCCCGCGCGACCAGCTGCAGAAGACCTACGTTCTGCGCCGGATTCTCAACCCGATGGGCGCCTCGGACGCGATCGAATTCTTGCTCGACAAGCTGCGTCAGTCGAAGACCAACGGCGACTTCTTCCAGTCGATGAACACCTGAGTCCAGACGGACTCAGCCAGATACGAGAAAGGCGCCGGTGCTACCCGGCGCCTTTTTTATTGAGCCCTACCGCGTTGGTATTGCGAGTGCGTGGGCCTATGGGATCAGCAAGGTCGCGCCGGTCGTACGCCGGCCCTCGAGCGCCTCGTGAGCGGCGCGGGCTTCGGCGAGCGGGAAGGTCTGGCCTATGTCGATCTTCACCGCGCCCGAGCCGATCACCGCGAACAAGGCTTCGGCGCTCTCATCCAGCTCTTGCGTCGTGGCGATATAGTCGAACAGGCGCGGGCGGGTGACGTAGGCCGACTTGGCGCCCAGCTCTAGGGGGGCGAACGGCGGGACCGGTCCCGAGGCGTTGCCGAAGGTGACCAGCGTGGCGCGTTTGGCCAAGCTCTTGAAGCTGGCGTCCCAGGTATCCTTGCCGACGCCGTCATAGACCACGGCCACGCCCTGGCCGCCGGTGATCTCGGCGACGCGGGCCGGGACGTCTTCCCGGCTGTAGTTGATGACATGGTCGGCCTCTAGATCGCGGGCGATCGCCGCCTTGGCCTCGGATCCGACGGTGGCGATGACGATCGCACCCAGGGCCTTGCACCACTGGACCAGGATCTGACCGACACCACCGGCGGCGGCGTGGATCAGAACGGTATGGCCATGTTTCACGTGGAAACACCGGCGGATCAGGAACTCGGCGGTCATGCCCTTGAGTAGGGCCGCTGCCGCGATCTCCAGCGTGACGCCGTCCGGAACCTTTACGGCCCGATCCGCCGGAACGGCCGCGGCTTCGGCATAGGCGCCCATGGTCCCGTTATAGGCGACGCGATCGCCGACCTGGAATCGGGTGACCCCATCGCCAGTCGCTTCGACGATCCCGGCCGCTTCCAGGCCGATGACCGCCGGCATCTTCAGCGGGTAGAGGCCCGAGCGGTGATAGGTGTCGATATAGTTCAAGCCGACGGCTTGGTGCCGGACCAGGATCTGGCCGGCGGCGGGCGAGGGGAGCGGCAGGTCGATGCTCTCGAGCACCTCGGGTCCGCCGGCGCGAACGGCTTGGATCGCCAGCATTAGCCTTGCTCTCCCTGCGAAAGCACCTTGCGGAAGAAGGTCAGGCTGCGGCCGTTGGCCTTGGCCGCGTCGACCGCATCGTAGTGCGCGCCGCCTTCGCGCGCGAACGCGTGGTCGCGATCGGCATAGGTATGGATCTCGATCTGCGGGTGATCCTTCAACGCGTTGAGGATGACCTGCTGAGCTTCCGGCGGCACGAACTGATCCTTCTCGGCGATGTGCATCAGCAGCGGCTTGTTCAGCTTCTCGGCCTCGCCGACCCGCTTCTCGAGGCCGACGCCGTAATAGGAGACGCTAGCGTCGACGTCGGTTCGGGTTGCGGTCAAGAAGGCCAGCAGGCCGCCGAGGCAGTAACCGACCGCACCGACCTTGCCATCGACGCCGTCCAGCTTACGGGCCGCGGCGATCGTCGCGGCGATGTCGCCGATGCCGGCGTCCACGTCGAACGCGTTGAACAGTTCGAAGGCGCGCTTCCATTCCGCTTCGCTCTGGTCGGTGATGTCGATCCCGGGCTCGATCCGCCAGAACAGGTCGGGGCATACGGCGACGAAGCCCTGGGCAGCCAAGCCGTCGCAGATGTCGCGCATGACCTTGTTGACGCCGAAGATCTCCTGGATGACGACGACGGCCGGGGCGCTCTCTGCCTGGGGTCGCGCCACATAGGCCGAAAAGGCGCCGTCAGGCGTTGTGATCGTGAGGGTCTCGCTCATCGGGGCTCTCCGTCATACTGGGTCGATGTGACTTTCGACCAAAGCGCTCTAACCTGCGCCGACGGGCCATGCCCCATAACAATATCGTGCCCTGACCGAAGGGAACTTCCCAATGAAGATGACGATCGAGATCGACTGCACGCCCGTTGAAGCCCGCAGCTTTCTAGGCCTGCCGGATGTCAGTGCTTTGAACGACCACCTGGTGAAAGAGATGCAGAACCGCCTGGACGCCAACATGGCCATGCTGGCGCCCGAGGAGCTGATGAAGAACTGGATGGCGTTCGGGACCGGCGCCCAGGAGCAGTTCCGCAAGCTGATGACGGCGGCGGCCGGCGCGGCGGTCGGCAAGCGCGACTGACACAATGACGGATACGATCTTCGCCCTGGCCACGGCGGCTGGGCGAGCGGCGGTAGCCGTCGTGCGCGTCTCGGGTCCGGCGACCCTGTCGATCGTCGAGGCCTTGGCGGGTAGGGCGCCCGCGCCACGGATGGCCGCCTTGCGCAGGCTGCGCCACCAAGGGGTCGAGCTGGACGAGGCCTTGGTCCTGCGCTTCGAAGGGCCGGCCAGCTATACCGGCGAGGATAGCGCCGAGTTTCACGTGCACGGCGGCCGGGCTGTGGTCGAGGTGCTGCTATCGGCGCTGTCGGCTCTGGGCGCGCGCCTGGCCGAGCCGGGGGAGTTCACCCGCCGAGCCTTCGAGAATGGCAAGCTGGACCTGGCCCAGGCCGAGGGCGTCGCCGACCTGATCGACGCCGAGACCGAGGCGCAGCGCAGTCAGGCGCTGGGCCAGGTCGGCGGCGCGCTGAGCCAGCGCTACGCGCGCTGGCGCGATCTGCTGATTCAGTCGCTGGCCATGCTGGAAGCGGCGGTTGATTTTCCCGACGAGGATCTGCCGGAGGAGGTGGCCGAGCGCGCCCGGCCGGGCCTGCGGATCCTCGGCGTCGAACTCGACGCGGCGCTTGAAGACGTCGCGCGGGGTCGCCGTGTGCGGGACGGCTATCGGATCGCGCTGGTCGGCGCGCCGAACGCGGGGAAGAGCACCTTGCTGAATGGCCTGGTCGAGCGTGACGCGGCCATCGTCACCGATACGCCAGGTACGACCCGGGATGTCATCGAGGTTCCCCTGGTGCTCGGCGGCTACAAGGTGCTGATCGCCGACACGGCCGGCCTTCGCGAAACCGCCGATGTAATCGAAGCGGAGGGTGTCCGGCGGGCTCGGGCCTGGGCTGAGGATGCTGACCTAAGGCTTTGGGTCGTCGATGGGTTTCACGTGAAACATACAGTGAAGCTTGAAGAGGCCGTTCGGCCGGGGGACTGGCTGATCCTGAACAAGGCCGACATCGCGGAGCCCGGCGACTTGGAACCCGCCGAGGTTTTCTGGCGCGGGGAAGGGCTCTCCGTAACGCGTCTCTCAGCACGCTCCGAAGACGGAGTCGGCGCCCTTCGCGCCGCCCTGACCGCTCATGTCGCCGACGCCTTGTCCGGTGCGGAGTTCCCGGCCGCCACGCGTCTTCGCCACGCCGAGCGCCTGGGCGAGGCTCGGGGCTATCTTGCCCGAGCGCTGTCCGACGTCGGCCTGGAGGTTGAACTGGCGGCGGAGGATGTCCGCCTAGCCGCTCGCGCCCTGGAGAAGATCACCGGGCGGGTTGATCCGGAGGATGTGCTGGGCCGCGTTTTCTCGACCTTCTGCATCGGTAAGTGATGTTCCACGTGAAATACTCCCTATGTTATCCACAGCGCGCTCACAGCTGTGGCGGGGGTGTTTCACGTGAAACGCCGAGGAGTCGCATCGACCGCCTCGCCTGATTGGCGTATAGATCGAGTCCAGCGCCCCCGCTCCAAATCCGGGGGCGTTCGCATTGAGGCGAGTTCGTTGTCCAACACCTGGGATGTCATTGTCATCGGCGGCGGTCACGCCGGCTGCGAGGCGGCGGCCGCCTCGGCGCGCGCCGGCGCCCGCACCCTGCTGCTGACCCACAAGCTGGAAACCATCGGCGAGATGTCCTGCAACCCGGCCATTGGCGGCTTGGGCAAGGGTCACCTGGTCCGCGAGATCGACGCCCTGGACGGCCTGATGGGCCGCATGGCCGACAAGGCTGGCATCCAGTTCCGGATGCTGAACCGCTCGAAGGGTCCCGCCGTTCGCGGCCCGCGCGCCCAGATCGACCGCAAGCTCTATCGCGAGGCGATGCAGGCCGAACTGGCCGCCACGGAAAACCTCGACATCATCGCCGCCGCCGCCGAGGACCTGATCGTCGAGGACGGCAAGGTTGCCGGCGCCATCGACGGGGAAGGGCGGTCGTACCGCGCTTCACGTGTAATCCTGACGACCGGCACCTTCCTGAAGGGCCTGATCCATCTTGGCGAGACCCGTACGCCTGCCGGGCGGGTCGGTGACCAACCGTCGATCGGCCTTTCGGATCGTCTCTACGGCCTAGACTTTCAGATGGGTCGCTTGAAGACTGGCACGCCCGCGCGCCTCGACGGCGCCACCATCGCCTGGGACCGGCTGGAAATGCAGCCCGGTGACGACGAGCCCGTGCCGTTCTCGTTCCTGAACGATCGCATCGAGACGCCGCAGATCGCCTGCGGCATCACCTTCACGACCGCCGAGACCCACCAGATCATCGCCGACCGTTTGGGCGAATCCGCCGTCTATGGCGGTCGCGCCACGGGGATCGGGCCGCGCTATTGCCCGTCGATCGAGGACAAGGTCGTCCGCTTCGCCGACAAGACCAGCCATCAGGTGTTCCTGGAGCCGGAAGGCCTGGATGACACCACGGTCTATCCGAACGGGATCTCGACATCGGTTTCAGAAGAGACCCAGCTGCTGTTCCTGCGCACGATCCCGGGCCTGGAGGCCGTGGAGGTCAAGCGCTACGGCTATGCGATCGAATATGACTATGTCGATCCGCGCGAGCTTTACGCCACGCTGGAGACCAAGCGCCTGCCGGGCCTGTACCTGGCCGGCCAGATCAACGGCACGACGGGCTATGAAGAGGCGGGGGCCCAAGGCCTGGTCGCTGGTCTGAACGCGGCCCTGGCCACGCAGGGCAGGGAGCCCGCTGTCTTCGCGCGGGACGAGGCCTATATCGGCGTGATGATCGACGACTTGGTCACTCGGGGCGTCACCGAGCCCTATCGGATGTTCACCAGCCGGGCCGAGTTCCGCCTGACCCTGCGCGCCGACAACGCCGATCAGCGCCTGACCCACCGCGGGGTCGAACTGGGTGTCGTCGGCGAGGTTCGCGCCAAGGCCTGGGCGGAGAAGAAGGCGCGCCTGGAAGCGGCGCGAACCTTCGCGCGTTCGGTCAGCCTGACGCCGAACGAAGCGGTGAAGGTCGGGTTCAAGGTCAACAGCGACGGCGTGCGCCGGGACCTGTTCGCCATGCTGGCCTATCCAGATGTCTCGCTGGACGATCTCGGCCGGGTCTGGCCTGAGGTTTTCACGTGGAACACCGACGTGCGCGAGCAGATCGAGATCGAGGCGGCCTATGCCGGCTATCTCGATCGTCAGCGCGCCGACGCGGAGTCGCTGCGCAAGGACGAGGATCTTCGTCTCCCGGCCGATCTCGACTATGCCGGTGTCGGCAGCCTGTCGAACGAAGTCCGCGAGAAGCTGGCGCGCGTGCGGCCGCTGACCCTGGGCCAAGCGGCCCGTATCGAGGGCGTGACCCCTGGCGCGCTGACCGCGCTGCTGGCCCACGTGCGACGCAGCCGTGCAGCCTGACGCCTCCGAGGGTGAAGTCGGGCTCGCCCCCGAACCTGTCCTGGACGCGGCGGGCTACCAGGCCCTGACCGGGGTCAGCGACGCCCAGCTCGTCGATCTGGCGCGCTATCAGGATCTGCTGGCCGAGTGGAACGCGGTCATGAACCTGGTCGGGCCGCTGACCATCGCCACCTACTGGACCCGCCACGCCCTCGACAGCTCCCAGCTTTTGGACATGGCGCCAGAGGCCCTGACCTGGGCCGACCTCGGCGCGGGCGCGGGTCTGCCTGGGGTCGTGCTGGCCATACTGCTGAAAGGCCGGAATGGGGCCAAGGTTCACCTGGTCGAGAGCATGGCCAAGCGCTGCCGCTTCCTCGAGGTGGCCGCCCAGACGTTGGATCTGCCCGTCGAAATCCACAATGTTCGCGCCGAGTCGCTGAAGCTGAAGGTCGATGTCGTCACCGCGCGGGCCTGCGCGCCGATGACCAAGCTGCTCGGCTTCGCCGAACCCTATCTGTACCGTGGCGCGATCGGTCTGTTCCTGAAGGGACAGGATGTCGCGGCCGAGCTTTCCGAAGCCTCTCGCGCTTGGAAGTTCGCCAGTGAGCTACGACCTAGTCAAAGCGACCCTCGCGGCCGCATCGTTCAAGTGAAGAGGCTTTCCCGTGTCCGCTAATCCTCTCCGCGTGCTCGCCATCGCCAACCAAAAGGGTGGGGTGGGCAAGACCACGACCGCGATCAACCTGGGCACCGCCCTCGCGGCTTGCGGGGAACGTGTGCTGCTGATCGACGCCGACCCGCAGGGCAACTGTTCGACGGGCCTGGGCATCGGCCGCACGGCGCGCCGCACCACCCTCTATGACGTGCTGATGGGCGAGTCCCCGGTGATCGACGCCGCCGTCAAGACCGAGCTCCCCGGCCTGGAGGTCATACCGGCCGACGCCGACCTGTCGGGCGTCGAGATCGAACTGGGTCAGACCGCGCGTCGGTCCTACCGGTTGCGCGACGCCCTGGAGCCCCTGCGCGCCAATGGGCCCTACACCTATGTGCTGATCGACTGCCCGCCGTCGCTGAACGTGCTGACCGTCAACGCCATGACCGCCGCCGATGCGGTGTTCGTGCCCCTGCAGTGCGAGTTCTTCGCCCTGGAAGGCCTGACCCAGTTGATGCGAACCATCGAGCGCGTGCGCGGCAGCCTCAACCCGCACCTGGAGATCCAGGGCGTGGTGCTGACCATGTACGACCGTCGCAACAGCCTGTCGGAACAGGTGGCCAAGGACGTGCGCACCCACTTTGGCGACAAGGTCTATGACGCGGTCATCCCGCGTAACGTCCGCGTCTCGGAGGCGCCGTCGTTCGGCAAGCCGGTGCTGCTGTACGACCTGAAGTGCGCGGGCAGCCAAGCCTATCTGAAGCTGGCCCGCGAGGTGATCAGCCGCGAGCGGGACCGCCTATCCAAGGCGGCCTGACCTGAAATTCTGAGTACCGAACCTAAGCTTGACTAAGAATATGATGGAGTCCGTCGTGGTGGGAGAGCCGGGTATGGCCGAAGGTCGTCGTGGTCTGGGACGTGGGTTGTCCGCCCTGCTGGGCGAGGTCGACGCCGCGCCGGCCCAGGCGCCGGGCGATCACGCCGGCGGGTCGAGGGACGCGCCGATCGAGCTGCTGAAGCGCAATCCGGATCAGCCACGCCGCACGTTCCGCGAGGATGATCTCGAGGATTTGGCCAATTCGATCCGCGAAAAGGGCGTGCTGCAGCCGATCCTGGTGCGGCCGGCCCCCGACGCGCCGGGCGAATACCAGATCGTCGCCGGCGAACGCCGCTGGCGCGCGGCCCAGCGCGCGGGCCTGCGCGCCGTGCCGATCATGATCCGCGAGCTGGACGACCTGGCGGTGCTGGAAATCGGCATCATCGAGAACGTCCAGCGCGCCGACCTGAACATTCTGGAAGAGGCGCTCTCCTACAGGGTGCTGATGGAGAAGTTCGACCGCACCCAGGAGAACATCGCCCAGACCATCGGCAAGAGCCGCAGCCACGTGGCCAACACCATGCGCTTGCTGGCCCTACCGGACGAGGTGCAGTCCTACCTGGTCAGCGGCGAGCTGTCGGCCGGTCATGCCCGCGCCATCGCCGCCTCGGCCGATCCCGCCGGCCTGGCCAAGCAGATCATCGACGGCGGCCTGTCGGTCCGCGAGACCGAGGCCCTGGCCCGCAAGGCGCCGGATCCGCGCCCAGCCAAGAACAAGGGCGGCCGTCCGCCTCGGGTCAAGGACACCGACACTCAAGCCCTTGAGGCCGACCTGTCGTCGGTCCTGGGCCTCGACGTGTCGATCGATCATCGCGGCTCGACCGGAACCCTGACCATCACCTATGCGACGCTCGAGCAGCTCGACGACCTTTGCAACCGGCTGACCCGAGGGGTCTGATCGGACGCACCTAAAAGCGTGCAAGGGAGCGGATTTGGAGCCTCAAAACGTCTCTGAAAAATCGCCTCTGTCGCGCATAGAACGGCGCCTCTCCGTAGTCCGGGAGGCGCCGTTTTCGTGAGACGAGGGCGGTTCACAGCCTTTTCGGCCGCAAACGCTTGTCGCGTAAGGGTTTCTTGAAAGTCATCCACAGGCGCGCAACGGGCCTGTTTTGGGGCGTTTTCGAACGCTTCCCCTCATTCTCGTCATCCCGGACGCGCTTGCGCGATCCGGGACCCAGGGGCCGAGCGCAGTGCGGCGGCCCCTGGGTCTCTGTGTGTCGAAACTGTGAGAGATTGGTCACGGGCGGGAGATCGTTGGGTCCCAGGTCTTGAGACCGTTAGCCGGCCAGATCCCCGCCCGCTTTAGACCACACCTGAACAGTTGCACGAGGCCGTTGGCGCGGACCTCGCATCACAGGGACAGGCACGATGACCATACACCCTGACGTGGTCGGGATCGATGTGTCCAAGCATCATCTCGACGTGTTCGACGCCGC